>DASVCN010000012.1 GCA_036381595.1 Trueperaceae bacterium
GCCACTCTCGCGCGCCTGCAACGCCACGGCGTTCGAATCGCTATCGATGATTTCGGGACGGGCTACTCGTCGCTCGCCTACCTACGCGACCTGCCCATCAACACGGTAAAGATCGACCGCACCTTCATCAACGACCTGGTATCGCCCATGCGCGGTCCGCGCTTCGCCCACGCGCTGGTCGAGGCGATCATCCGCCTCGCCGCCCACCTCGAACTCGATGTGCTGGCCGAGGGGATCGAGGAGAAGGAACAGGCCGACCTGCTGAAGGAGTTGGGCTGCGGGCTGGCGCAAGGGTTCCACTACTCGCGGCCGATGGCGCCGAGTGAACTCGACGCGTTCATGCAGGCTCGCGACTCCTCGATCCGCTCGGATGGCGAGTCCGCACCGCTGCTGGGGCCGAGTTGACGCCACCGTCTGACTGAACAGGAAAACGGCCGAATCATACGTTCGGCCGTTTCCTTCTATTGAGAGATGCAAGTGGAGCCAACGGTCGGATTTGAACCGACGACCTGCCGATTACGAATCGGCTGCTCTACCTCTGAGCTACGTTGGCACGCGCTTGCGGAGGGCCGCCGATCGCTCGGGGGCACCTCCGCAGTTTGGTGGCCAGAGGCGGAATCGAACCGCCGACACTACGATTTTCAGTCGTATGCTCTACCTACTGAGCTATCTGGCCTCGCGAGGGAGTGCTAGAGCAATCCCTCTCGCGTGGCGGAGCCGACGGGATTTGAACCCGCGACCTTCTGCGTGACAGGCAGATATGCTAACCGCTACACTACGGCTCCACGCTTGGACTTGCTGGGCGGATCCATCTCTGGAGCCGCCCTTCCGCCGGGGCCACGGGCTCCGAGCGAAGGGCATGATACCCGACCGCCATAGGGCTGTCAATTCGAGCGGCAGCCCCTCCCCTACGCCCTCAAGCCGGTCCTGAACGGCGAAACTGTGCTACCACCCCGACCGCGGCGAGGACCGTGACGACCACCAGGACCCAGGGGGCGGGATAGTCGAAACGGACCGCCGGCGCATCGACGAACCCGAGGAGCCCGGCGCCCGCCGTGACGGTGAACCAGGCGCCACTGAAGGCCGTGAGGAGCACTATCATCACCCGCTGGAAGATCACCGCCAGGATCCCCAGCACGACCGCGGCGAGCAGAGCCAGCAGAACCGCGTCCGTGGCGCCTGCTGCCAGCTGGAAGCCTATGCCGGCGCCCCAGAGGAAGACCACCGCCCAGTAGGCGAGCCAAGCCAGTAGGCCCAGGACGACGGCCGCCACGAGCGCTGCGGCGAGCGCCATCCACGGCTCTACCGGACGAGCAGTCAGGGCTGTGAGCAGTGAAGGTCCGTAGGCGAAACCGACCGCTGCCCCTCCGAGCACCACCAGGAAGCGGAAGAGCGGAAATCCGAAGAAGAGCAGCAGTAACCCGAAGGCGAGCAGCAGGAGAAGTTGCAGGGTTCCCGGGTCCAACTGCCTAATCTCCTACGTTCGCGATCCGCTCACCCGCTTCGTAGCCGAACTCGGCGAGAAGGGTCCGCATAGCCTCGGGGCCGTAGCCGAATTCCTCGTGCTGTTGAGCGGGATTGCCGTGCGGTACGACGGTGCTGGGTATTCCGAGGCGCCGCAGGCGAACGTTCGAGCCGTGGTCGGTCAGGAACTCCGCGACGGCCGACCCGAGACCCCCGCTGAGCGCATGATCCTCTGCGGTGATGAGCAGGTCGCTGCGAGCCGCCAGCTCCAGCAACAGCCGCTCGTCGAGCGGCTTCACGAAGCGGGCGTTGACGACGCCTACCTCAGGGAGGTCGCGAGTCGCTTCGAGGGCGTACTCGACGGTAGGTCCCAGGCCCAGGACGTAGGCGCCTTCGCCCTCTTTCACGACCTCCCAGCTCCCCCATTCGATCTCGGGCCACCGGTCGACGCCCATCTGGGCGGGTCGCTCCACCTTCCCCCGTGGCCAGCGGATGGCCTTGGGGCCGCCCAGTCGCAAGGCGGTCTTGAGCATCGAACGCTGTTCCTCCGCATCCCTGGGCATGGCGATCGAGAGATTCGGCAGCGTTCGCAGGTAGGCGAGGTCGTAGATCCCCTGGTGGGTTGCTCCATCGCCGCCCACGATGCCGGCGCGATCGATGGCGAAGACGACGTCGAGGTTCTCGAGGCTCACGTCGTGAACGACCTGGTCGTAGCCGCGCTGAAGGAAGGTGCTGTAGATGGCAACGACAGGCTTCTCGCCCCTGAGCGCCAGGCCGGTCGCCGTCGTCACGGCCACGTCCTCGGCTATCCCCACGTCCACGTAACGGTCGGGATGGCGCTTGCTGTACTCGACCAGACCGCTCCCTTCGCGCATCGCCGGTGTTATCACCCAGACCTTGTCGTCGGCGGCGGCGAGGTCGCTGATCGCGTCTCCGAAAGCGTTCGACCAGGTGTAGCCCTTGCCGGACACGACCGGATTCTCGGGATCGAACTTGGAAGCCCCGTGCCAGGTGATGGGGTCGGACTCGGCGATCTTGTAGCCTTTCCCTTTGGTGGTGACGATATGGACCATCGTCGGGCCATCGAGCTGCCGTACCCGGTCCAGATAGTAGAGGAGCTCACCCAGGTCGTGTCCATCTATCGGTCCCACGTAGCGGAGCCCCATCGCATGGAAGGGATTGGCGCTCACCGGATCGAAGAAACGCCTGGCGGCCTTCTTGGCGCGCGAGCCGAGGTCCGCCAACGGCTCCCAGACGCCAGAGAGCGCCCTCTTCCCGGTGGCTTCCGCTCGCTGGAACCAACGCTGCACCTGCAGCTGGCTCATGTAGTGGTTTAGGGCGCCGACGTTCTCGGAAATCGACATCTCGTTGTCGTTGAGCACTATCGTCATCCGTGGTCTGAGGTGCCCGATCTGGTTGAGCGCGGCCAGCGCCATGCCGCCGGTGAGCGCGCCGTCGCCGATTACCGCAACGATCTCGTACGGATCGCGGCGCCTGTCGCGGGCGAGGGCCATTCCCAAAGCCGCCGCGAGGCTGGTGCTGGCGTGGCCGGTGGTGAGGGCGTCGTGCTCCGACTCGGTGATGGCCGGGAAACCGGCCAGTCCCCCCGGTTTCCTGATGCTGTCGATCCGGTCGCGCCTGCCGGTGATGATCTTGTGGCCGTAGGTCTGGTGCCCGACGTCCCAGATGATCCTGTCCCTGGGCGAGTCGTAGAGGCAGTGAAGGGCGATGGTGAGTTCGACCGCGCCGAGGCTCGAGGCCAGGTGGCCTCCGCCCAGGGAGCAGACGCGGATGATCTCGCTGCGCAGTTCGCCGGCGAGTTGCTCCAGCTCTTTTCGGGTGAGTGTCCTCAGATCGCCCGGGCTGACGATGTCGTCCAGTAAGCGCCCCGCCGCTGGCGAGTCGACTGCGGAACCGGCTTCGGCTGTCATCGCGCCGAGTCTACCAGAGGCTCCAGATCACGTTCGGTAGCCTCTGACCTGTAGATGGTGACGCCGGCACGGTCGAATGTGCGGCGGTTACTCCTCCTCGGCCCCCGCCTGTTCGAGGAAGTTCGTTTCCACCAGGTAGTAGCCGTTCTCGGTGCGAACCTGGCCAACGTAGGGCACGAACCAGGTCGTCTGGCTCAACTCCTCCAGCACGGTCCCCTCTTCGTCGACCGTCACGCTGTTGAAGTCGATCACATAGATCTCGAACTCCCCCGCCGGCACCGACGCTTCCCGCCGGTCCACGACCGTGTACTCGTAGCGGATGTCGAGCGACGCCGTCCGGTGCTCGGGAAGGGCTTCGGGGTAGGTGACGGTGGCCGTGGTTCGACCGCCCCAAGTGGCTCCTTCCGCCAGTTGCGACTGCGGCGGGAACTGCTGGACCGCCGGTTCGAAGTCGATTATCGAGCCGGGTTTCGTCGTGCGCCAGAGGAAGACCCCGTCGTTCCCATAGGTCCTGAAGTTCTGTTCGTCGATGCCGCGGCCAACCAGACGCGAGCCGATCATGAGCTGCCCTTCGATGATGGTAGGGCCCTGGATGACCTTGAGCAGCCGCGGTTCGTCGAGCTGAGCGCTGTCGGGCAGGTACTGCCAGGCAGCGCCCGTCTGCATGGGGTAGAAGCTCACCGGCTCGGTCAGTTGTTCGACGATGACCCGCGGACCGTCCTGGGTAGCCGGGACGCAGGCGGCGAGAACCAGAGCGATGAACATCAGGGGCAGAAGTCGCGTGAGCATGGGCCAATCTACCGCACGTCGACTGTCCGTCGCATGAACCAACTCATTCCCCGACGCGTCGGCCAGATCGATCCTTCGGGAGGTCGAACCAGAAGAGGTCAATCGCTCCGGCTCTCCCCTTGCGCTACCCGCCGGACCTCGTCGTAGACGCCGCTGTCGCCCGGGTCGAAACCGTGGAGGACGGCCAGGTAGGCGGCTACCCACACGGCCAAATACCAGATCGAGACGGCCCTGGCGACGGGATCGGCAGGCTCGTTCTCGCCAAGAACCGGTTCGAGGCCGAGCCTTTCGACCTGAGCTACACGGGTACCGAGGACCTCACGGGCGAGCTCGAGCTCCCGGTCGTCCGGTCCCACCACGAGCGCGAGTAGATCGTCCCCCAGGGCGTGGTTCCCCTCGAAGGCGCCGGTGACCAGCTCGAGTGGGTGCTCGCCGGTCGTTACCGCAAGCGACTTCCCGACCCTGGCGAACGCGCGCTGTACCAGCAGAGGAACGCCGCTGTTCGCCCGGCTGGCGAGGAGCAGCGGCGTCCTGTTCCAGAGCGTCCAGGCGAGCGCCTTCGCTGGATTCAGTTCGGTCGGCAGTTCCGGGCGGCTCCGTTCGGCGATGGTCCTCAGCGCCCCGTCGATCTCTTCGACGGCTCGATGGTGTCCGGTGGCGTGCCCCAGGTAGCTCACGAAAGTGTAGAGACTTAGCGGTCCCGGAGGAACCTCGAGGTTCGGTTCGAGGAAGCCCGTGCCGACCGTCACCACGTGGGCGCCCGACATCTCGGCCGTTACCGCCAACGGTCCTAGTTCGCCGTACTCGAAGCCGGCGGAGAGCAGGAACTGGGTGCCGCTGGTGACCAGAGGGCCGTCTATCCAGGTTCTCATGATGCCGCTCAGGGAGGCGGCCTCCCCGAAGCCGGTGAGTCCGTACGGACCCGGCTGCTCGCCATCGGGCCCCTCGTAGGAGCCGGGCAACCGTTCGAGTTCGCCCAGGAACGCCGGCTCGTCGGTTCGAAGCGCGTCGAGTTCCGTCATGGCTCCCAGTCTATGGCCGCCGCCCCAGCAACCTCGACCCGATGTCCTTCCGGTAATGGGCTCCCGGGAAGTCCACCATGGCCACTCCCTGGTAAGCCCGAAGCACCGCCTCTTCGGTCCCCTCGGCCAGGCCCACCACGTCGAGCACCCTGCCCCCGCTGCTGACCAGGCGGCCCTCTCTCCTCTCGGTACCGGCATGGAAGAGCAGCAGATCCTCGGTCGGCTCGTACGTCGTGATCGGTATCCCCCGCCGGTAGGCGGCCGGGTACCCGGGAGCGGCCATGACCACGCAGGCTGCGCTGCCTTGCCGCCAGCTCAGTTCGAGCTCGCCCAGGCGGCGCTCCGCCACCGCGAGCATGACCTCGACCAGGTCGGTATCGAGCAGTGGCACGACGACCTGCGTCTCCGGGTCGCCGAAGCGGACGTTGTACTCGAGCAGCCGCGGCCCGGCGTCGGTGAGCATCAATCCGAAGTAGAGCACTCCCCGATAGTCGATGCCCTCGCTCGACAACCCGGCGAGCGTCCGCTCGACGATCTCTCGTTCCACCTGCTCGCGGCTCGTTGCGTCGAGGAGGCCTACCGGAGCGACGGTCCCCATCCCTCCCGTCATGGGCCCCAGGTCGCCCTCCTCGGCCTGCTTGTAGTCCTGCGCGATCGGCATCGGGCGGTAGGTTTCGCCGTCGGTGAAGACCAGGTAGGAGAACTCCTGTCCCTGCAGTCGCTCCTCGATAACGACCCGGGGTTCGTGTCGTGAGCCGGCGAATATCCGCCGGACGGCTTCCTCGGCCTCGGCCTCCTCCTCGGCGACCGTGACCCCTTTGCCTGCCGCCAACCCCGAGTCCTTCACTACCACCGGCGCCCCCTTCAAGCGCAGGTAGTCGAGCGCCGACCCCTGATCGACGAAAGTGCGGTGTTGCGCGGTGGGAACGCCGTAGCGGGCCATGAACTCCTTGGCGTACGCCTTCGAACCCTCGAGCCGGGCTCCCGCCTCACCCGGTCCGAAAGCAGCTATCCCCCGCTCGCGCAGAGAGTCCGAGAGGCCGGCGACGAGCGGGGCCTCGGGACCTATCACGACGAGATCGACGGACTCCTCCTCGGCGAGCCGCAGGAGGTCGTCGGGGTGGGCGCCTCTGCCTGCAAGCCTGGCCACCTCGGCGATCCCGGCATTCCCGGGAGCAGCCACTAACTCCGTGACGCTGGGGGAGCGGGCGAGCTTCCAGGCCAGTGCGTGCTCGCGGCCCCCGGAACCGACGAGAAGGACCTTCACGACTCATCCGCCTGCGCCCGCGGCTCCGCTCGGCCGCTGAGGACCAGTCGCACCGCTTCCGGATAGGCTTCGTGCTCCCGTTCCAGGATCCGCGCCGTCAGTGTCGCCTCGTCATCCTCGGGCAACACCGGTACCCGGCACTGCAGCACTATCTCACCGGTATCCACCCCGGCATCGACGAAGTGGATGGTGCAGCCCGTCTCGGTCGCGCCCGCCTCGAGCGCCTGCCGTTGCGGGTGGAGCCCCCTGAAGCTCGGAAGCAGGCTTGGATGGATGTTCAGCAGCCGGTCCCGGTAGCGCTCGACGAACCCCCGCGACAGGAGCCGCATGAAGCCGGCGAGGCAGACGAGGTCGACTTCCCTCTCGTCGAGCAGCGCCGTTGCCTCGGCTTCGAACCGCTCACGGTCCGACCAGGCGATGTGTTTCGCCTCGACGCCGGCCTCGCGCGCCCGTTCCAGGGCTTTGGCTCGTGGCTTGTCGCTCACCACCAGCACCACCCTCCCCAGATCGTCTCGGGGACCGAAGGCGTTCAGCAAGGCCCGGAGATTACTGCCGCGGCCCGACGCGAAGACCGCGATCCTGGCCGGTCTGTCTAGCGGGAACGCTGGTCCGGGGCGCAGAGTCAATCGCGCGCCACCTCCTCGGGCCGCTTCTTCCGCCAGTAGCGCTGGAGCCCCATCCCGGTCATGCCGGCATCCGAGGTGACGCGGTATCGGGTCGCCATCTGCTCATCGAGTCCGGCCTGAGCGAACTCCCGCTCCTCCAGGATGCGGATCCTCTGCTGCAACTGGTCGAGCTCCTCGCCGGCGAGCATCCCCCGGCGAACCTCGTCGGCCCAGGCGCGGTTCCGCCTCGAGAGTTCCGAGAGGTGCTCATCGGCGTTCCTGACCTCACCGAAGTGCGTGAGCAGCAACCTCTCGGGGACGCAGGAGCGGAGCTTGGCGATCGAACCGTCCCACTGCTCCAGGTCGATCTCGGGGGGCGGCAGCGCGGGTCGGATGAGCGTCGCAGGCGGGAAGCGAACGCCAGCCGCGTCTCCGGTGAAAATGGTGTCGTCGTCGAGCAGGTAGGCCGCATGGTGGCTGGCGTGACCGGGCGTGTCCAACACCTCGATCCGGTGGCCGCCAAGTTCGAGTACGTCGCCGTCGTAGTGCGACCTGAGCTGCTCCGAAGGCACCGGCACCATCTCGCCCCACAGTTCGTCCATCGCGTCGCCGTAGATACGGCCGGCGCTCTCCATGAGCCGCGAGGGATCGGCGAGATGGGACGCTCCGCGTTGGTGGACGTGTACGAGCGCCCCGCTGCGACGTGCCAGTTCACCGGCGGCGCCGGCATGGTCGAGGTGGATGTGGGTGAGGAGCAGGTGTTCCAGGCCCTCGAGGTCGAAGCCCAGCTCGCGGATGCCGGCTTCGACCCGTTCGACCGTCGAACCCGGCCCACTCTCTACCAGGGTGAAGGCTCCTCCTTCGATCGGCAGGAGGAAGACGCCGATCGTACCGGCGATACCCCGGTGGTACGTGTCGAGGAGGTAGACGTCGCCAAGATCCTGCACCGCGGGGATCGAGTTCGTCACTGGGCACCTCGCTTCTCTTGCATGAACTTCATGCCCTCCGCTCCACCACGTTGAGCAGACTCCCTATCCCCTCGATCGAGACCTCGACCTCGTCGCCCACCTTCAACTCCCCGACCCCGCTGGGAGTGCCGGTTAGTACGAGGTCGCCAGGGCGCAGGGTCATGAAGTGACTGATGAACGAGAGGAGTTCGGGCACCGAGAAGATCAACTCGCAGGTGTTGCTGTCCTGGCGCAGCTCCCCGTTCACCTTCGTCTGCAGCCGCAGGGCGCCGGGGTCGATGTCGACCGCCAGCCACGGGCCCACGGGGCAGAAGCCGTCCGCCGACTTCGCGCGGGCCCACTGCAGGTCGGTGCGTTGCTTGTCCCGGGCGGTCACGTCGCAGGCGCACGTGTAACCCAGCACATGGTCGAGAGCCCGCTCGATGGGTGTGGCGTTCATCTCCCGGCCGATGACGACGGCCAGCTCCCCTTCGAAGTGGAGCTCATCCGTCCACGACGGGTAGGGGATCGGATCGCCGGGCCCGTTCAGCGAGTTGAGGCCCTTGAGGAAGATGCCCGGCTGAGCCGGGAGGTCGCCCGGGGCGAGGCCCATCTCGGCAGCGTGGTCGCGGTAGTTGAGGCCGGCGCACACGATGGAGCGGGGCTCACAGGGAGCCAGCAAGGTTACGTCCGAGAGCATGTCGCTCTCGCCGGTCGGTTGGCCCAGGAGCCCCGCCAACCGGCGGATGCGTCCACCGTCGAGTTGACCCCAGTGGACCCCGCTCTCGCTCCGATACCTCACGCGTAGCATCTCGCCTCTCCCTCCGGTCCCAGCCTCGCTTGCGGCGGCCGCATTCTAACCCCGCTCGGCGAGGCGCTCGCCCAACGCCTCCTGCGTCTCCTCCCAGCTCGCCATCGCCTCGATCAGCTCCTCCTCGAGTTCCTGGTGACGGCGGCCCGCCTCGGCGATCTCGCCGGCTGACAGCGAGTCCGGTCTGGCGAGCGTCTCGTCCAACTCGGCGATCCGCTCCTCGAGTCCGGTCACCCGTCGCTCCAACTCCTCCAGCTTGCGCTCGAGCTTCCAGCGCGACGGCCCGGGCGTCCGGCCGCTGCTGCGGGTATGCTCCGCCTCTTCGGTGACCGCACGGGGCTGCCGCCGTTCATCCCGCTTGCGGAGGTAGAACTCCAGGTCCCCCTCGTACTGCTCGAAGCTGCCGTCGGCGAGTTCCCAGATGAGGTTTGCCGTCTGCGAAACGAAGCGCCTGTCGTGGGAGACGAGCAGCACGGTGCCTTCGAACTGGACGAGTGCGGCCTCCAGCGCTTCGATCATCTCGACGTCGAGGTGATTGGTGGGTTCGTCGAGGACGAGCAGGTTGCAGTTCGCGAGGGTGAGCTTGAGCAGGGCGAGGCGCGCCCGCTCGCCTCCCGAAAGGTCGGCGATCCGCTTGTACTGGGCATCGAAGGGGAACAGGAAGTTGCCGAGCAGGTTGTGGGCTTCGGTATCGCCCACGAGCCGGATCATCTCTTCGATCAACGTCTTCTGCGGGTCGACCCCCGCCAGCTCCTGGTCGTAGTAGCCGACCCGCACCCTCGAACCGAAAACGACCCGGCCGCGGGGATCGTCGCTGGGCTCTTCCCCCAGCAGGATCCTCAGGAAGGTGGTCTTCCCCGCCCCGTTCGGTCCCAGCAGGGCAATGCGTTCCCCCTTGCGCACCGTGACGTCGACGTCCTCGAACAGGTCCTTGCCGAAGCTCTTGCTCAGGTGCGACGCCTGCAGGACGATCTCGCCCGAGAGACCGGCGTCGAAACGGAAGCGTGTCGTGCGCTCGCCGGGAGGCGCGTCCTCCAGCATCCCCGACTCGAACCGCTCGACACGCTTCTCCATCGCTTTGGCCCTACGGTGCAGCTTCTCGTTCTGTCCAGCCCACTGCTTCATCTGCCGGGCCGCGCTCTCGAGCCGTTCCAGTTCGCGGCGTTCGTTCGCCCGGGTGGCGGCTTCGATCCGCTCCTGCTCGGCCCTGGCCGCCCGGTAGCTGCTGGGGTTGCCGTCGTGCGTGCGCAACACGCCCAGAGATATCTCCGCGGTCGCCGAACAGGCCCCATCGAGGAAGGCCCGGTCGTGCGAGACGATGAGCGCGGCACCTGGATAGCGCGAGAGGTAGCCTTCGAGCCAGCCGCGCATCTCCATGTCGAGGTGGTTGGTTGGCTCGTCGAGGAGGAGCACATCGGGCTGGGTCATCAGCAGCCGAGCGAGGCCCAGCCGCGTCTTCTCTCCGCCCGAGAGGACGTGTGCCTCGTCGCCCTCGCGGCCCCGGAAGCCGAGGGCGTGCAGCACCATGTCGCGCCGCGCCCTCCTTTCGTAGCCGCCGCGTCGCTCGAAGCGCTCGTGCAGGGTTTCCCAGCGGCCGTAGGTCTCGGGATCGTCGAGGCCGAGCTTCTCGAGCTGCTGGAGCTGCGCCTCGAGCGCATCGAGGCC
Organism: Trueperaceae bacterium; assembly: GCA_036381595.1. Taxonomy (NCBI): domain Bacteria; kingdom Thermotogati; phylum Deinococcota; class Deinococci; order Trueperales; family Trueperaceae; species Trueperaceae bacterium. The sequence goes on from DASVCN010000012.1 coordinate 10,502, forward strand.
TGCGAAGGAGGCTTCACACAACTCGAGGACGCTCTGCCCCGGCTCCCCACCCGGGTCCTGTTCGAGCATGCCCAGCCCCACCTGTGGCCGTACGTACACCTGACCGCCGTCGGCCTGCTCGAGGCCCGCGAGGAGCCGTAGGATCGTCGACTTGCCTGATCCGTTCCGTCCGATGAGGGCGGTCCGCGCCAGCGGCCGCAGTTCGAGGGTCGCGTTCTCGAGGACCGTCTGCCCGCCGTAATACTTGTCGACGGACTGGAGCGCGGCGAGAACCATAACCCCGACAGTCTACGTGGCGGCCGCACCATGATGCGCGCGGCGTGGACCCGGCGGCCTTCCCTCCTCAGCGGACCCTGGATGCGAAAGGGCCCCCCGGCGCCGCGGCGAGCCCTTTCCGGTGTGAGCGCATCCCTCAGATGTAGCGGATGTTCTCCTCGGTCTCGAGATCGAAGGCGTGGAGTCCATCGGGCTTGGCCAGCAGCGTAACCTTGTCGCCGGTACGCACGTTGGCGTGGGCGTCCACCCGGGCCACGATGTTCTGATCGCCGCCGACGCTGGCGATGATGTGCGTCTCGGCACCCAGCGGCTCGACCACTTCTATGACCGCCTCGATGGCGTTGTCGGCCTCGGGAATCGTGGTGTAACCCTTGAGGCCGAGGTTCTCCGGCCGGACGCCCAGGTAGACCTTCTTGCCGTTGTACGCCTGGAGCTTCTGGGCGAGTTCGGCGTCGGGCCGCACGTCGAACTGAGCCGACTTGATCTTGCCGTCCTGGACGGTGCCGACCATGAAGTTCATGGCGGGGGAGCCGATGAAGCCGGCGACGAACCGGTTGACCGGCTTGTCGTAGAGGTTGATGGGGCTGTCGACCTGCTGGATGAGGCCGTCCTTCATGACCACGATGCGGGTACCCATCGTCATCGCCTCGACCTGGTCGTGGGTCACGTAGACGGTGGTGACGCCCAGGCGGCGGTGGAGCTTGGAGATGGAGGCGCGCATCTCGACACGCAGTTTGGCGTCGAGGTTCGAGAGCGGCTCGTCCATCAGGAAGACCTCGGGCTCACGGACGATGGCGCGGCCGAGCGCGACGCGCTGTCGCTGACCGCCCGAGAGCTCGCGGGGCCGGCGGTCGAGCAGGTGCTCGATCTGCAGGATGCCGGCTGCCTCCTGGACCCGGCGTTCGATCTCGGCCTTCGGAGTCTTGCGCAGGCGTAGTCCGAACGACATGTTCTGGTGCACATTCATGTGCGGATAGAGGGCGTAGTTCTGGAAGACCATGGCGATGTCGCGGTCCTTGGGCGGAACGTCGTTGACGACCCGGTCGCCGATCTTCAGGGTTCCCTCGGTGATCTCCTCGAGACCGGCGATCATCCGCAGGGTCGTGGTCTTGCCGCAACCTGAGGGCCCGACGAAGACCATGAACTCCTCGTCCTTGATCGTCAGGTTGAAATCCTGCACCGCGGTGACGGATCCGAACCGCTTGTAGACGTGATCTAGCACAACCTCAGCCACTGTTTCCTCCTCGGACGTTTTTTCGGCTGGCGCGAGCTTACCACGCCCCTGTTCCCCTCCCCTTGAGAGTTGACCTATTTGCGGACTATATTCGGTCCTACGAGCGGAGGTGCCCGTGAAGTTATCCGGTCGGATCCAACCGATCAGCTACCTCAAAGCGCATGCGGCCGAGATATTGCGCGAACTGGCGCAGACCGGTGAGCCGCTGATAATCACCCAGAACGGTGAGGCGCGCGCCGTCCTCCAGGACATCGCCAGCTTCGAGCAGACGCAGGAGACGCTGGCCCTCCTCAAGATATTGGCGCTGGGCAACCGGCAGATCGCGGAGGAGAAGCTTCAGGACGCCGGAGACGCGTTGGAGAGCCTGCGGGAGTCGGCGTGACGGCGGCGCTGGGGGACAGATGATGGAACTCCCCGTGCTGCTTACCGACGACGCCGCCCGCGACCTCGACGAGATCTACGCCCGCGTGAAGCTGCAACGCTCCTGGCAGGGGGCCGAGGAGGCGCTGGACGAGCTGTCCGCCGCATTCGCCGAAGCCGCTGCCGGACCGCTCGAACGTCACCCACCGGAACTGTTGGCGCTCGGGATCCGCGACTACCTGGAGGCGGGCAGCGGCGAGTTCCGCGTCATCTACCGCGCCGAAGCGCGCGCTGTCTACGTGCTGCTGATTGTCGACGGGCGCCGCGACCTGAGGTCGCTGTTGGAGCGAAGGCTGTTGGAGGCGTAGCGGCTGAAGGCGGGGGCTCAGCCAGCGATCGGTGCATCCGCCGTTCGAACTCGCTATGGTTCCTTCGGTCGGTGCCGAGAGGCCGACTATGCAGCGTATGGTGGTGGTCTTCCCCGCCCCGTTCGGGCCGAGTATGGCGAGAACCTCGCGGGCTTCCGCCGTGAGACTGAGTCGCTCTACCCCTGTGGTCCGGCCGTACCGCTTGGTGAGTTCGAGGATCTGGAGCATGAAGTGTGGACCGTGCTGACCTCGTTTTATCCGGTCTCGGCGATTACCGCGGCGTAATTGTTCGCGTCCGCTTGCCTGCAGTCGGCATCGTTTACATAGTCACTCGGTGGCGATCTCCTCGATCTGTATTACGTCGATGCCCAGGTTCGGCTGGGATACTCGCCGGTCATTGGTTATGAAGAAATCTGCACCGGCATGCTTGGCGCACTCGAGGTGCAACGCGTCGACGAGGGAGAGTGAGCTTCTCGAACGAAGGCGTGCTGCCTCAGTGATCATCTCACGTGACACGCTCCTGAGTAGCAGGTTCGGAAATCGAGGGATCTCTTCGAGGTAGCGGCTTACGACGTCATCGCGACCTAGCTTCAATGGTCTCACGATCAACTCGCCAAGTACCAGATCGGACGCTACAGCAGTTACGAGCGACCGTTCTACGCGAGCGAAAAGGTCAATAGCTACGCGACCGAATTTCGGATGACTCTCAAGCGCGTAAATAAAGATCGCCGTGTCGATTCCGACTCGACGACCATGGAGCACGTTTAGTCCCTCCACGTCGTTCGCTCACCGCGAACGTAGTCGAGCACGTCGACCTCCTGCCACACGTCTTCGTCCTGACCAAAAAGGCGACTGGTCGCCGACTCCTGTCGCCGCATTACGACCGTGTCGCCAACAACCGTTACCTCGAGGCGGTCACCTGGAGAAAGCCGTAAGGCCCTACGGGCATCCTTCGGCACCACAACCTGATAGCGCTCACCCAGCTTTACGCTTGTCATACGCTGATCGTAGCATGTCATACGACGTGTGAACCCAGGGTGGCAACCGCTCGAACGAAAAGGAGCAGGGCCGGTTTCCCGACCCTGCTCGTCTGGTGGAGGCGGCGGGAGTCGAACCCGCGTCCGGAACTCCCTCAGACCGGCGTCTACGCGTGTAGTCCTCGATCGATTGTCGGCGCGGGGAAGGCTCGAGGACGAGCGATCACCCCACGCTTACGCGCCTTTGGGTTTCGCCGCAGCCCAGCGCTAGAAGCTGGCGGCTAGCTCGTTTCAGGTCATCTGATCCGGCGAGCCACGAGCGGGGCTTCCGGGAGATGTCTGCTGCGGTTACGCAGCGAGAGCGTAGTTATTCTGGTTGCCAGTTAATGGCGTTGCAGCTTGTTGACGCGGCCAGCTGCGCCCGCGACGCGCAACCTGATCCTCGGCGAACCCCGTCGAAACCGTGTCGCCCCCATGGCGACTCATTGCCCTTGCCTTCGGGCCGTTCTAGTGGGCCGCGACCGAAGTCTCGGCTGTTCCCGGCGGAACCTACGCTATTCCGTCAGGAACAGTATTCTAGCACGTCTGCCCACCGTCGCTGAAGCCTGCCCGACACCGTTCCCGGGCATACCGGCCGCGCCTCTGTCATCATTGGCCCATGAGCAGTGCAGTCCGCATGAGCGACATCGTCAAGCGCTTCCCGTTGGTGTTGGCGAACGACCATGTAGATTTCGAGGTCGAGTGGGGCGAAGTGCACGCCCTCATCGGGGAGAACGGCGCGGGCAAGAGCACCCTGATGAAGATCCTCTACGGCCTGCAGCCTGCCGACGAAGGTGAGATCTACATCGACGGCGAGCGCGTCCACTTCCACTCTGCCCGTGATGCGATAGCCAAGGGGATCGGCATGGTGCACCAGCACTTCATGCTCGTCGAGCGGCTGTCGGTCACCGAGAACCTCGTGTTGGGCGCCGAACCACGTTCCGGAGTGGCGCTCGATTACCGGCGGGCGTCGGCGAAGGCGCGTGAGCTGATCGACCGATTCGGCTTCGGCATAGATCCCAACAGCGTCATAAGCGACCTTCCGGTGGGGAGGCAGCAGCAGGTCGAGATCCTCAAGACCCTCTACCGTGACGCGAAGATACTGATCATGGACGAACCGACGGCCGTGCTCACGCCTCAGGAGACACGGCGTCTCTTCGAGTTCCTGCGCGAGTTCGCATCCGCAGGGAACGCGGTGATCTTCATCTCCCACAAGCTCGACGAGGTGATGGAGATCTGCGACCGCATGAGCGTGATGCGAGACGGCCGGATGATAGGCACGGTGAAGCGCGCCGAAACCGATCAGCGACGCCTCGCCAACATGATGGTGGGCCGAGAGGTGATCCTCCATGTCGACAAGGGGCCGGCCCACCCGAACGAGGTGAGGCTGGCGGTCAACGGCCTGCAGGTGCGCGGCGATACGAGCGAAAAGCCCGTGGTCGACGGCGTGAGCATGGAGGTTCGCGGGGGCGAGATATTGGGCGTTGCCGGCATCGAGGGGAACGGCCAGTCCGAACTCGTCGAGGCGATCGCGGGGTTGCGGGAGGCCATCGCAGGCACCATCGTGATGGACGGTAGAGATGTGACCGGGATCGACGCCCGGGGCCGCCGGCAGCTGGGCCTCTCCCACGTACCCGAAGACCGCAACGAACGCGGACTCGTGGCCACCTACACCTCTGCTATGAACACCGTGCTCGGAGACGTCCACCGGCCCCCCTACTCGGGACCGTTCGGGCTGTTGGACAACGAGCGGATCGAGCGGCACGCAGAGGAACTCGTCGAGCAGTACGACGTGAGGCCACGATCGACATCGGTGCTGGCGGCCGCCTACTCGGGCGGTAATGCGCAGAAACTCATCGTAGCCCGCGAGTTGGAGCGCGACCCGCGGATCCTGGTTCTGGCGCAGCCTACCCGTGGCGTAGACATCGGCGCCATCGAGTTCATCCACGGGCAGATCATCCAAGCGCGTGATCGGGGCCTGGCGGTGCTGCTGGTCTCGGCCGACCTGAACGAGATCATGAGCCTATCCGACCGCATCGTGGTGATGTTCGAGGGCAAGATCATGGGTGAGCTGAGCCAGGACGAAGCGAACGCCGAGACGCTCGGGCTGCTGATGGCGGGGTCGAAGGCGGCCTGACCCGTTCCGGGCAGGGTCGGCGGTAGCCGGCTAGAGCTCGTTGAGGAAACGCCTCAGTCGGGCTGCGACCTGTGGGAACTCGATCAGGAAGGCATCGTGCCCGTGCGGTGAGTTGATCCTCGCGTACCTGGCGTTCGGCAACTCTTCGACCAGTCGCCGCTGCTCAGGTTCGGGGTAGAGCACATCGCTGCTGATCCCCATCACCAGGGCCGGTATGTCGATCCGCTTCAGCACATCCGAGAGGTGGCCGCGACCGTCGCTGAGGTCGAAGTCGTCCATCGCCAACGTGAGGTGGATATAGGTGTTGGCGTCGAACCGCTGCACCAGCTTCACTCCCTGGTAGGAGAGGTAGGAGGCGATCTCGAAGCTCTTGCTAAGCGCCTGCAGCCCGTTCGGCGCCGCTGCGCCATCGCCGCTGGCGCGCTCCCGACCGAACTTGGATTCGAGCGAGTCGAAGGAGCGGTAGGAGAGCATTGCGATGGCCCGAGCGAGTCCCAACCCCGTCTCGGGCTGCTCGAAGAGCGGGTAGTGGCCGTTCTGCCATGAGGGATCGGCCATTATCGCCCGACGGGCGACCTCGTTCAGCCCGATAGCCCAGGCGGAGTGGCGGGCTCCGACAGCGATCGGCACGATAGATCGGACCATCTCGGGGAAGCAGGCCGCCCACTCCAGCACCTGCATGCCGCCCATCGATCCGCCGACCACCGCAGCGAGCCTTGTGACGCCAAGGCGATCGAGTAGCATCTTCTGGGCCCGAACCATGTCCCTGATCGTGTAGCGGGGGAAGTCTATGCCGTAGGGGCGGCCCGTTCCCGGGTCGATGGAGGCGGGCCCGGTCGTCCCGTAACAGCCGCCCAGCACGTTCGAGCAGACGACGTAGAAGCGGTTGGTGTCGATCGCCTTGCCGGGACCGATGAGCGGATCCCACCAGCCGGGCACCTCCTCGCGTTCGTGGACGCCGGCAGCGTGAGCGGAGCCGGTGAGCGCGTGGCAGATCAGAACGACGTTGTCTCCCTTGGCGTTCAGCTCACCGTAGGTCTCGTAAGCCAGAGCTACGTGGCTCAGCGTACTGCCCAGCTCGAGCGGCAGAGGCTCGTTCGGTGTCGCGATGTCCACTACCCCTGTCTCGATCGGGCCGGCGCTGCCGGGGTGAGTGCCAGAGCTGCGCGCCAGGAGCGCGGCATGGTCACCCCAGGTTTCGTGGACGAGCGTTCGGGCCGAGGTCATCTCGCTGCCCTCAGCGCCTGGGCGAAGTCGGCCTTCAGATCCTCGACATCCTCCACACCCACGCTCACCCGGATGAGGCCAGGCGTCACGCCGGCAGACCGGCGAGCATCCTCGCTCATACTCGAGTGAGTTGTCGTCCACGGGTTGATGACGACCGTCTTCGAGTCGCCGATGTTGGCCAGGTGAGATGCCAGCCTGACGCGGTCGAGGAAGTCGCGTGAGCGTTCGATGGTGTCGGTCTCGAAGCAGAGTACGGCGCCGAAGCCGTTACGGAGCACTCGCCTGGCGGTCGCGTGAGACGGATGGTCCTCGAGCCCCGGGTAGACAACTCGTTCGACGCCCGGCACTCCTCGCAACCAGCGAGCCAGCTCGAGCGCCGAAGCGCACTCCTTCGCCACCCGCAGCGACAGGGTCTCGAGGCCCTGCAGGCCCAGGAAGGCATCGTGGGCAGAGAGGGTCATCCCCATCGTGAAGAGGCCGAGGTCGTAGACGCGGGCGGCCAGGGCTGCTCTGGCCCCCGACCCGACAGCGCTGCGTCCTCGCCCGTCGACCTTGTGGAAGGCCGGGAATCGCTCCTCGTCCCACTCGAACGAGCCGCCGTCCACGACCACTCCACCTATGAAGGTGCCGTGCCCGCCGATCCACTTGGTTGCCGAATGCACGACCGCGTTGGCGCCCTGTTCGAGCGGTCGGCAGAGGTAGCCGCATGCGCCGAAGGTGTTGTCGACTATGAGTGGCAGCTTCACCCTCTTCGTTGCCTTGGCGATCGCCGGGATATCGGCGACTGTTCCGCTGGGATTGGCGATCGACTCCACCCAAACTCCCACCGTCTCGTCGTCCACGGCTCCCGCTATCGCTTCTGCTGTCGGTTCCACGGCTTTGATCGAGCATCCCCATGGCTCGAGGATCTTTCGAGCAACGGAGAAGGTTCCGCCGAACACCTCCCGCGAGACGACGACGTTTGCGCCGGGGCGGGCGATGGCGAGGAGAGTGGCGGTTGTGGCGGCCTGGCCGGAGGAGAGCGCGACAGCAGCCTCTCCCCCTTCCAAGGCCTCGACCCGTTTGGCGAAAGCCTCCACCGTCGGGTTGTGCATCCTGCCGTACTGGTAACCAGGGGACGAGCCGGCGAAACGATCCGTCGCCTCCCGAGCGCTGCCGAAGACGAACGAACTGGTGAGGTAGATGGGCACGGCTCGAGCTCCCGTAGCCGGGTCTGCCACCTCCTGGGCCGCGTGGACCTGGAGCGTATCGAAACCGCGCTGCTTCGGTTCCGTGGCCTCGTCCTGATCCAATACCGCCTCCGGCTCGTCCTTCACGATCAGGCCGCTGCCAGCCGCCGAGCCGCCTCCAGAGCCTGGCTCAGGTCATCGATCAGGTCGTCTACGTGTTCGAGGCCCACGGCGATCCGGATCTGTCCTGGTGCCACGCCGGCCGCGCGCAGTTGGGCTTCGCTCAACTGGGAGTGAGTTGTGGACGCGGGGTGAGTGACCGACGTCTTGGCGTCACCGAGGTTCACCAGCCGCGAGGCCAGTTTGACGGAGTCGAGGAAGGCTCTGCCGGCACCCGAACCGCCCTCCAACTCGAAGGTCAGGAAGCCGCCGGCGCCCTTGGGGAAGTGCTTGCGCGCTCGCTCGTAGTAAGGGTTGCCGGGAAGCCCCGGGTAGTTGACCGAGACCACCTGCGGCTGCTGCTGGAGCCACTCGGCGAGCGCCTGGGTGTTCTCGATATGGCGCTCGGCTCTGAGCGAGAGGGTTTCAAGGCCCTGGAGGAAGAGGAAGGCGTTCTGGGGGCCGAGGGCCGCTCCGATGTCTCTAAGCCCCTCGACTCTCGCCCTTATGGCGAATGCGATGTTACCGAACGGGCCGTCCTTCCCGAAAACTTCCCAGAACCTGATCCCGCCGTAGCTCTGGGAAGGTTCGGTGAACACGGGGTAGCGGCCGTTACCCCAGTCGAAGGTGCCGGCGTCGACGATCAAGCCGCCGATCCCGGTGCCGTGTCCGTTGATCCACTTGGTCGCCGAGTGGATGACTATGTCGGCCCCATGTTCGATCGGCCGGTAGAGGTAACCGCCCATGGCGCTGGTGTTGTCGACCACGACCGCCACACCTCGCCCGTGGGCGTGCTGGGCGATCGCATCCAGGTCTGGCAGTTTGAGCGAAGGATTGGGGATCGACTCCAGGTAGACCCCCTTCGTTTTCTCGTCTATGAGCCGCCCGAACTCTTCCGGACTGTCGTCCGGATCGGCGAAGCGTACTTCGATGCCCAAGCGAGGGAGGGTCACCTTGAAGAGGTTGGTGGTGCCGCCGTAGAGGTTGGGTGAGGCCACGATGTTGTCGCCCGACTGAGCAAGGGTAGCGATGGTGATGAACTCGGCGGCGTGACCGGAAGCCACCGCGAGAGCGGCTGTTCCCCCTTCCAGCGCCGCGATTCGCCTTTCCAGCACATCGTTCGTCGGGTTCATGATCCGCGAGTAGATGTTGCCGAACTCCTGGAGAGCGAAGAGGCGGGCCGCATGATCGGCGTCGTCGAAGTTGTAGGCGGCCGTCTGGTAGATGGGGACCGCTCGGGACTTGGTGGTCGCCTCGACCTCTTCCTGACCGGCGTGGATCTGCAAGGTTTCGAATCGGTAGGACACTAGTTTGCTCCTCTGCTGCGGGTTCTCGGGTTCTCGGGTTATTGGTCGATGCGTCGATACGACGCCTACGGCGACGCGACTGGCGCCGCCGCGTCGAGAGCGAACCTAGCTGTGGCTGTCGTCAGCCGCTGCTAGGCCGCGTTCAACATTCGCAGCGAGAGGTGCTGAAGTGTCTTCGTAAGTTTTTCTTCGAACTGCATCTGCCGGTCGCCTCCTTCGCCCTCGTTTCGGGCTCGTTCGGCCCTCTGTCTGGGCCTTCGATTAGAGGCTTTCGCCCCTATCTTCCCGGTCGGCGCACCATCGTGGCTGTGCCACCGGCTGGAGTTAGCACCCGCCTGAATGGAGGCTGGTTGCTGCGGAGTCATCGGGCCAGATCCCTCGTCCGCTCTGGATAAGGTCCCGCTTGGCGCGCTCAACACGCTTCCGAGCAAGATCGTCATCGAGTAAAGCACGCCGGGTGGGCGTGTGGCAAGCAGCGGACGACAGGTGGCCGCCCAGGACATCGCTCATACGCGTGGAGGCGGAGAACCTGTCACCGTGGGAGACCTTCGTGACTCGTGGCAGTGTTGCAAGCATCCCCCGGTTCGGTTCCCGCCTACTCCCTGTATAGTTCTGCCGGGCAGTGAGTCGGAGTTGTCATGACCAGCGATCCCAAAAAGAAGATTCCCATGCTCGATCTCACGCAGGAGATCGACGAACTTTGGCCCGAGATCACCGAAGCCGTCCACCGGGTGCTGCGAAGCGGCAAGTTCATCCTGGGGCCGGAGGTCGACGCCTTCGAGCACGAAGCCGCGGAGTACCTCGGGGTCAAGCATGCCATCGGGCTGAACTCCGGGACCGACGCACTGGTCATCGGCCTGAGGGCTCTAGGCATCGGACCTGGCGACGAGGTCATCACCACCTCCTTCTCGTTCTTCGCCACCGCCGAAGCGATCGTCCTCGTTGGCGCCACGCCTGTCTTCGTCGACATCCGAGAGGACTCCTTCAATATCGATCCCGACCTGATCGAAGCGGCGGTAACCGAGCGAACGAAAGCGATCCTGCCTGTCCACCTCTTCGGTAATCCGGCGGCAATGACGAAGATCATGGCCGTGGCCCGGAAGTACGGGTTGAAGGTCCTGGAGGATTGCGCTCAGTCGTTCGGAGCCGTCTACTACGGCGACTCGGAAGGTGACGCCGAGGGGCCTGACACTGATTTGGTGGGCCTAAAAACCGGCGCTATCGGGGACGCCGCCGCCTTCAGCTTCTATCCGACCAAGAACCTGGGCGCCTACGGTGACGGCGGGATGTTGGCGACGAACGACGATGAGGTCGCGCGACTGGCGCGGATGTTGCGAAACCATGGCGCCTCGCCGGAGAAGCGTTACGAGAACCAGATGATCGGCTACAACTCGCGGTTGGACGAGATTCAGGCGGCGATATTGAGGGTGAAGTTGCCCCGTGTGGATGAGTGGAACGAGAAACGGCGGGCGGTGGCTGCTTCCTATACCCGTGCACTCGAGGCCCTCTCGCTCTTCTCGCCTCCTTTTGAAACCAGAGGCCATATCTACCACCAGTACACGATTCGAGTAACCGGCGATGAACGGCCTCGACTAAAGAGAACTTTGGATGGGATCGGGGTTTCCAGCGCCTTTTTCTATCCTAAGCCTCTCAGCTCACTGCTGACTTCTGGCTTCATGTCAAGCCCAACTCCGGTTGCCGAGATTTCGGCCCGGCAAGTCTTGAGCTTGCCCCTATGGAAGGGCATGAATGCGTCGGCGACTTCCGGCGTGCTGAGCGCCCTAATAGAGGTTGCGCAACAAGTATCTCAGTGAACCTCGTCTTCTCTGTCAGATGACGCTGTCGCCAGAATTGCGTTTGCGTCCTCTATCCACTGTGCGTACCTCTCCGGTGTCATGCGGCGCTCTCCGTACGGGTACTCGTCTGCAGGGAAGACCTCGAGTCCGGCATTAACAGCGGTTATGGCCTCCTCGTGTCGGCCGATTGCCAAGGCGGCGTTCGCCCAATCTAGATAGTTCTCCGGATGCTGATAAGGGAACCTGGAGGCGAACTCCCGAGCGAGAGCCAATCGCTCGTCGGGCGACTCGATATAACGCTGCTCTGCCCTGACTACCCACGAACTTAGAGGGTAAAGCTGTCGAGCCCTATGCAAAATCGCTAGTCTATCGGCAGGGCTGGCTCGCTCCAGCGCCGGTAAGACTTTGTAGTCGATCCCCAGGTACCGGTCTACGGAGCACATCACTCCATCGCATGGGAAGAACCACCATGCTGCCAACGACGCTCCAGTGATTACGGTCGCTACGCTCAGTGCTCGAGGCACAAGCCTCTGCCACATTGGTCGCGTCTGTCGATCAAGAGTTGTAAGCTTCGAATAGATGACGCCGAGCGACATAAACGCGAGCATCATGAAACTCGGGTAATAGGAAGTTACGTCGAAGGCCAGCGTCATCCAGAACCCACCTACGGCTAGGGCCCAAGGCCAGTCAGGCGAGAACCATACCCGAACTAGCGGTGGCACGAGCAGGAGCAACAGGAGCGCAAGCCGAAGCCAACCGCCCGTCGCCAGAGTCTCCAGATAGTAGTTATGCGGGCTGTTAGACCAGGTCATTGGGTACTTCTGGTAGAAGTGAGCAGTAGCTTGGTAGCTCCCAACTCCTGCTCCAAGCGGCTGATCCAGAACAACTGCGAGAGCCTGATCCCAGTAACGGAGTCTCTGGCTAAATCCACCATGCTCTGCCACGGCTTCAACCTGCGCCCCCACCGATGCCTTCTTTCCCATAGCAGTCAAAAGCGGCTGGTTGGGAATAACGCGATCGATTGATATTACTAACGACCCAATCAGCAATCCAACGAGAAGTATTGATCGCGGCCCCGTCTTTTTGATGCAGCGAACGACTAGGAGTACGAGCGCTACCGTAAGCGGAAGATAGACGGCCCTCGCACCCGATATCAGTGCCAGGTACAGACTAAGTAAAGATAGAAGAAACCACCCTACGGTCACGAGTGAAACACGTTTAGTTTGCAGCAGATTGAAGAGCGCAATGGGTAGCACAAGTAGGGATTGGGCACCAACCACATAGTGAACGGAACCCGACGTGTATCTTTGCAACTCGAATAAGTTCAATGGCAGTGCTGCCCAATAACCGTAAGCAAGCAGGATTACGTTAAGCGGAAGAATGAGTACCGGAGTCCGTAGGCCGACCAAGAACGAGGAGATGAATCCAAGTCCCCAAATGAGATAAACTGTGCTGTTGCCTGGAGCCGTGGACCACAGAAGCGTCAGCGCTCCGGCTAACCAGAACAACTGGACACGCCATGAAAAGGCATCGAGCCTAATCTGGTGCACGGCAAGAATCACCAGGCAAGTCAACGCAATCCACAGGCTTGGCTGCTGGTATGTAAAGTTGACTTCATCCCACATCCAGGACAAAAGCAAAACCATGGCCAGGCTGCTTGCGAATGCGAGGACAGACACGGCATTCAGCCTGTCGGACCAGGTGCGTTCACGGGACTCAAGGCAGTTCATGGAGAACACTATCGTGGTGGCCCAGTAGACCTAGAATCAACAGAGACTAAACTGCCTCTTCAGCGAGACGCTTCCGCCCGAGTTCCCTATGCGAGGTTCCGGCGGCCAATCCGGCCAAGCCGAGGAACATTGGATCCAGGTTGAACGTAGCAAACCAAGCTTGCGCGAAGATCGCAAACGTAAGTAGTGAAGCAGAAATCGCTAGCGCTTCGATCGACGGTGCTCGCATTACCGGCCTAAGAAGTAGGACCACGCTAGCAAGGAAAAGCAGCAATGCCGGTAGGCCATTGGCCAGTGCTAGATCGAGCAAGTAGTTGTGGGCCTTGTCGTAGTTCGCCTGTATCATTACCATTCGGCCCGCTTCGTCATCATATGCAGTCAGGAGGGTGCCCGCTCTAAAGACGTCATCGATAAGCCGGGCCGGAAAGAACTCCAAGTAGAGCTTCTTCTCCTGCTCCGGACTGGCGTAGTTCCAGACCGCCTCGGAAAAGAATCCTGGGCCGAAGCCCGTAAGAGGTCGTGCGGCGAGCGCCGTGAGGCCGACCTGCCAAGTTATCAGGCGACTCGAGAAACTCCTGTCCTGACCTCGACTGGCTTCTGTTAGCGAAGTGATCTGCGATCGACTCGCTGCGCTACTCCATATTGCTGTAAGGGCACCAGCCATCATGATCGTGGAAATCAGTACGACGAGGCGCCTCCTCCCCCCCTGCCCTTTAACGCAGCCGATTCCTGCTACCAGAATCCACGCCAACAACGCACCGATGATCGCGGCACGCCCTCCACCGAAGAAGACAGCCATGGTTAGAACGAACACAAGGCCGATTCGCCATGCGTGGATTCGCCCACGCAGCACAGTCCAAGTTGCAGACAGGATCAGGACGCCCGCAACCCATGCCGTGGCCAACGCAGGATGCCACAAGGACGCACTGGGTCGACCGGCAACTACTATCGCGGGATTAAGCAGCTCAAGTGGTTCCAAGCCGAACCCCTGGAGGCTCATCCAGATTGCAACAAGGCCTCCTCCGACTTCAGCTGCAATGAGCGGAAATCTTCGACTTAGCCGACTGCGCAGAGCTGACGCAAAGGCAAGCAGCGGAAGCGAGTACCAAAGCAACTGAACCAGTACGCCATCGAAGCGTGGTTCCCGTCCAAGAAGGACGAATCCGAGTGAGTTCGGAGTCAAGAATGCAGTGACGCACATCGTCACCAGGAAACCTACATACGCCTGTATTCCTGATGGCGCTCGAAGAAGTCTGTAAGGAGTGCTTTTGAGATCAAAATCCGAATAGGCGAGTAGCGTGCCGACCAAACCGATCAGCCAAGTAATGCTCAGAGCAATAATCTTCGGCATCGTAAAAGCGTGGAAGGAGCCGGTAGATTGCGGGCCCACGCCGAAGGGATTGATGATCACCGGATACACGGCAAGCAGGGAAATCCAGAACAAGGCCTGGCTTATCTTGCACGCTCGCTCGACCGAGAAGACCGCACGCGCCATTCGTTCCGTTTTGGAAAGATAGACTGCTTCTTGACTCACTACACTCGATTCCGAAAGGGCTGAAAAGAAGGTGACTCAGCGTCAGTCGTATCAATTAGGGATGCTACGCCTCCCGTTCGAAGGACGGAAGGCGTAGCACAGCAGACGTTGAGCTGTTAGTTGCCTATCGTGTAGGAGTCGCCAGCGGGGTTGGTGCCACCAGTGTAGCTAATTGTTACCGAGGTTACGTCGGCGGTATAGCTGCACCCAGTTGCATTGCCCCAAGGCTTCACTGTGTAGGCACCGAAGATGCCGTCCACTTCACAGCCAGCAGGAAGAGTATCTGCAGCCACGGTGTTGTTCGGGTCTTCGGCGATGTAAGCCTGACCGGCAGTGTAGATGTTCCGGGCATGAGACTCGGCAGCACGGTCAACAGCCACCTGACGGGCACGGAGCAGGTTCGGGATGAGAACCGCTGCAAGGATGCCGATGATCGCGATAACGATCAGCAGCTCGATCAGGGTGAAACCCTTGTTCTTCTTGTTGCGCATTGAGCGCTCCTCTCGATGTGGGCGGTCGATGAAAGATAGATGAAGTCGAGCGCCCGGTCTAGTTCTGGCCCAAGCCCTCTGCTTGAGCACGAAGGTAATTTTGCGCAGAACCTCTTACAGAACTCTTACAGGATTGTCACTTGACCTACATATGTTAGGTATTTCTCAACGGCCACAGCAGGGCGAGCGGTCAGGGAGAGGCCAGGCATCCCGGGGTCGATCGCCCAAGAAACGCAGCTCGAGCGCCATGTAGCACGCTCACCCGCCGTCCAGCAGCATGGTGGTAGCCTACGGAGTCCCGTCGGCTCAGCGCGGTGGCGACCCTCGAATCTGGTCAGGTCGGAAGAAGCAGCCATAAGAGGTGATCGTCAGGTGCCGCTGAGGCCCGGCGGGACTTTCTTTTCGGAGCAATGCAAAACCGACCGGCTGAAAGGATCAAGAGTCCTGAGCCAGCCGGAGACCGGCCGAAAGGATCGAAAATCCTAACTCAGCTCCCGAGCCGGGCCAGAGACCGGTCGAGAGGGTCGAAGATTCGAAGTCAGAAACCGAGCCGATCCAGCCTCTCCTCCACCCGACGCACGTATCCGGCCCCGAAAAGCGCCACATGAACTAGCAGCGGATACAGCTGATAGAGGTCTCGCGGCAAGCGGCGATAGTCCTGGTCCACCCCCCGCAGCTCCTCGTAGCGCTGCCAGAACCCGCGGCCGAACGTGGAGAACAGTTCGATGAACGCGAGTTCGACCTCCGGGTCCGCGAAGCAGATCGCCGGATCCAGGAACGCCGAGACCACGCCGCCCCGGAACAGCACGTTGCCGCTCCACACGTCGCCATGTATGAGCCCTGGTCGCGGCGAGTGATCGAGGAGTGACGGCAGGCCTTCGACAACAGCCTCCAGTCGGCCGGCGAGCGGAGGACCTATGTGTCCACGAGAAAGGCAGATCTCCAGCAGAGGTTCGAGTCGCTGCGAGCCGTAGAACGCCGGCCAATCGCTGTCCCAACGGTTCCTCTGCGGGAACGGGCCGATCAGCGTGTCGAAGTAGAACCCGAACGAGTCAACCGACGGCGCGACCCCGAAGGGAGGATGTTCCCCCGGCTGGAGCGAGTGCAAGCGGGCCAGGTGCTCGGCAGCGTTCCGTTCCTCCTGGGCGCGCGAGCCCGACTCTCCCTCGACGAACTCCATGATCAGCAGATCGTTGGAGTGTTCGACTACGGCCGGTACCGGTAACGCGGCCTGCGAACTCAGGAACTCGAGCATCCGCGCCTCGACCGAAAGTGGAGTTCGCTCCGAGGTCTTGACGACGAAGCGCCTCCCGTCGCTCAACTCGACGAGGCGCACCTCGGCGATCATGCCCCCGTGCAAGTCCACCAGGCGGGAAACCGGGCATCCCAGCTTCTCCGCTAGCTTGTCGCGAAGGTGCATCGGCGTCAGGCTGCCGGCACCCTCAGCTTCCCCTTGACGTCGGTCAACAGCCCCCTGGTGGCTTCCTCTATCAGGTCGAGGACCTCGTCGAAGCCGTCGTCGCCGCCGTAGTAGGGGTCGGGGACGTCACGAACCTTCTGGTCGGGGGCGAAGTCGAGGAGTCGGTGGAGATTGGCTTGGGGGCAGAGAGACTCGACGGTCTCGTAGTTGTTCGTGTCCATCACGATCACGTAGTCGTGATCCATGCAATCTCGCTCGGCAACCTGCCTCGCTCTTAGTGGCGAGAGGTCGTAACCGCGTCGCTTGGCCGCCTCCACGGCGCGCTCGTCAGGAGAGTGGCCCACATGCCAGTCGCCGGTTCCCGCCGAGTCTATCCGCACACGGTCGGTCAACTCGGCTTCCTCGACCAGGTGGCGGAAAACCGCTTCCGCGGTCGGAGATCGGCAGATATTGCCCAGGCACACGAAGAGTACGGATACCTTGTCGCTCATAGGTAGCAACGTTAGCAGGCATCGCGGATCTCCCTGAAAGCTGGATTACCGTGTTGCCCAGCGGCTAGCAGGGGGTCGAGGAGGATCGGCCTGGTCTACGCCTTGAGGCCCGGCTTGCTCCGGTAGATGCGCGTAACGTCGGCGATCCGCCGCACGTTCTCCTTTATGAAGTCGATCTCGGTCTGGTCCTTCACATCCACCCTGAAGTGGATCCGAGCGCTCGAAGCGTCCTGCACGTCGGCCGTAACTCGGCTGGCGGACTTGTTCATCGCGGCGATCACGTCTAGCACATCTTTCAGCAGCCCTGGCCTGTCGACAGCGATGACCTCGAAGTCGACCGGGAACACCTCGCCGGAGGGGGCGTCCCACGTCACGTGGATGAACCTCTCCCCTTGCTGGTTCATCAAGTGCTTCACGTTGGGGCAGTCGACGCGGTGGACCGTTACTCCTCGGCCACGGGTGATATAGCCGATGACCTCGTCGCCGCGCACCGGGGAACAACATTGTGCGAGCTTGGCCGGTGAGTCGAGCCCCTCGACCAGCACGCCGGAGATGCTCTTGCCCGGCACCTCCGCCGGCCGGGACGGCTCCTGCCTGGAGACCTTCTCGGGGGCCAGGAACTCGAGCACCTGTCTCGCTTGAAGTCTCTTGGCAGCCAATGCCAGATAGAGGTCATCAACGGAATCTCCGTCGATCAACCGGTTCGTGGCCTGCTCCAGCTTGGCTTTCGTCGCGTAGGTGCCCATGGGCATCTGCCGCCTCTTAAGAGCCCTCTCGAGCGTCTTGCGGCCGGCCTCGAGCTGGCCCGCCCGCTCTTGCTGTCGGAAGTAGTGGCGGATCTTCTGCTTCGCGCTCCTGGTGACAGCGAGATTGAGCCAGTCGGGTGAGGGCCCGTACTGAGCCGAGCGGTTGGTGAGGATCTCGACCCGGTCGCCTGTCTGCAAGCGGTAGGAGAGCGGCACGATCTCGCCGTTCACCCGCGCCCCGATGCACCTGTGACCTACCTCTGTGTGGACCTGGTAGGCGAAGTCGATCGGAGTCGAGCCTCGAGGCAGGTTCAGCACGTCTCCGGCAGGCGTGAAGACGAGGACGCGCTCCGAAAGCAAGTCGCTTTTGACGGCGTCCACGAAGGCGTCGGCGCTTTCGGTGGTGTCGTCGACGTCGAGCAGCTGCTGCATCCACTCGAGGCGCTGCTTGATCTCCTCGGTGTCCTCGATCCCCTGCTTGTAAGCCCAGTGCGCGGCGACGCCGAACTCGGCGACCTCGTGCATGCGGCGCGTGCGTATCTGCACCTCGATCGGCTGACCCAGGAGCCCGATGACCGTCGTGTGGAGCGACTGGTAGCCGTTGTGCTTGGGAACGGCGACGTAATCCTTGAAGCGCCCCGGGATCGGAGTCCAGAGGCTATGTACTATGCCCAGTGCCCGGTAGCACACTGCCTTCTCCTGATCCTCGCGGGAGAGGTCGGAGCCGTTCGACGGCTCGATGATGGCTCTGATCGCCATCAGGTCGAAGATCTGGTCGAGGTTCTTGCCGTCGCGCTGCATCTTCCGGTAGATGCTGTAGAGGTGCTTGCTGCGGCCTCCGAGCTCGAAGCACAGGCCGTCGGCGCGCATCTTCTGCTCGAGCAGTTTTATCGATTCCTGGACGTAGGCCTCGCGCTCGGCGTGGCGCATCCGCACCTGGCGCTGCAACTGCCTATAACGGTCGGGCTCCAGATAAGAGAACGCCAGGTCCTCTAGCTCGTTCTTTATATGGTTGATACCGAGCCGGTGTGCGAGCGGCGCGAAGATCTCCTGGGTCTCGCGCGAGATCCGTTGCTGCTTCTCGGGGGAGAGACTGGAGAGGGTGCGCATGTTGTGAAGCCTGTCGGCCAGCTTGACCAGGATGATGCGAACGTCGCCGATCATCGCGAGCAGCATCTGCCTCAGGTTCTCGGCCTGCTCATCCTCGTAGACGCGAACTGCCAGCTTCGAGATCTTGGTCTCGCCTTCGACTATGCGCCGCACGGTGGCGCCGAACTCCTGCTCGATCTGCTCGAAGGTGACCTCTGTGTCCTCGACGGTGTCGTGGAGGAGGCCCGCGATGAGGGCGTCGGCGTCGAGTCGCATCTCGGCGAGGAGGGCCGTCACCGCCACGGGGTGCACGATGTAAGGCTCGCCCGACTTGCGCATCATGCCGCGATGCGCCCGTTCGGCCACCTCGTACGCAGCGTTGACGCGCGCCTTGTCGGCTTCAGATAGGTAGTCGATGCTGGAGGCGAGACTAGTGGTCAGGGCTTCCATCTAGACCTCGTACTGTACCACCCAGACGCGATTTTCCCCGATAGTGACGTAACCCCGGGATCGGAAGGTGATGTGACGGTTAAGGCCAGCAGAGATGCAACTCACCGGCAGAGGTACGTTCACTTGGGAACGACCTGTCGCGAGAGGAGGTAGAGGCCGGCCGCGCCCAGCACTATGTTAGCGAGCCAGACGCCCAACCACACCGGCAGCTCGCCTGTCTGTCCCAGAAGCTGGCCCAGCGTGAGCAGCAGGTACCAGGCAAGGGTCACCACCAACGAGAGGCCGAAGGCGACGCTGCGGCTGCGGGCGTAGGTGAGCGAGAGCGGTAGGGCAACCAGGAGGAGGACGAGGCTCGCGAAAGGTTCGGCCAGCATCCGGTGGAAGAGCACCGCCGCGCTGCGCTGCTCCCGGACGGGGAGCGCCCCGTCATTCGCGTCCGCGTAGACCTCGCTGATGGAGCGCGGGTCTATGAACCCGCCCTGGCTGAAGCGGGTGACGAGCTCGTCCGCCCCGCTCTCCATCGTGAGCAGCAGGCTGCTGTCGGGATCAGCGGCGCGACCCGAAGCCCTTACTAGCTCCTGGAGCGTTTCGGACGGTTCGGCGGCGTTCGAACCGGATTCGATCGCCGAGAGGTCGAGGGCGAGAGTGCGGTAACCGTACAGCCGCAGCCCGCTCTCCACGAACTCGGCGCGATCCGCGAAGATCAGTCCGACCTGGCGGTCGTCCCAACGTTCGATCCGCACGTCGAAGATCTCCTCGGTTTGCCGGTCCACCCGCTCGAAGTTGAGGGTGAAGCCCTCGACCGGTAGGCTCTGACCTGCGAGCCGGAAGAGACCACTCCCCCCGGCCGTCATCTCCCAGTAGAGACTGCCCACTCGCGCGTTGGTAACCGGCAGCACCCACTGGTTGAGAGACAGGGCCGCGAGGGTTGCGATCAACCCCAGTACCACGAACACACGGCTGATGCGCCCAAGCGGGACGGCACCGGCCTGCATGGCCAGCAGTTCGTTGTCGGTCGCCAGCCGACCGAACGCCAGGAGCACCGCAAGAACGACGGCGATGGGCAGGGTCTGGACGATCGCCAGCGGGTACTGGAGCCCCAGCCACACGGCCACGTCCGCGATCGGCGCACCGACCAGCCACTGGAGCCGTGAGAGCGTCGCGCTCACGACGGCCAGCGTGCTGTAGAGGACCAGTCCGAACAGCAGCGGCGGCAGGCTCTCGGCCAACAGGTAGCGATCGACTCTCTTCACGACAAAACGGGCCTGATGCGGCCCGGTGGGCCACTATACCGTGAGGTTCGGCGACTCGCGTACCTGGCTCCAGCGGTCCTGAAACCCTCAGTGCTCCAGCGCCAGGCCGAACGAGGTCGAGAAGACGCCCTCCTGTTGACGGTAGCCGAGTCTGACCGTCCCGCAGCAGGAGGCCCAGGTGATGTTGATGCCGTGCCCGGAGACCCTGGGCAACTCGCTGTGCTCGATGAGCGGCACGAAGTCCAGAGCCAGGAAGGGGGTGATCGTGCTGTTGTCGAACTCGATGGGCACCGCGGCACTTACCTCGAGCAGTCCGAGGCCTCGCTCGTCAGGTCGCAGGTCGTAGCGGAAGCGGCTGCCCGCCTCCCACTCACCTTGGACGGCCCTCGCACTCGCCGCGAAGTAGCCGTCGCGGTCGCCACCCGGATCCGGATCGAGCAGGCCCGCCAGTTCTATCCTGCTCTCGAACGTTATCGACCAGAGTCCCGCCGGGTAGCTGACACCGAACCCGGCTCCCAGCACCTCCAGGCCGCCGGGATCGCTTTCGGCCGACCTGAGGAGGTCGTAGGTGAAGTCGATGTCGAAGCGGCCGTCCGCTCCGCCGGCCAGCCTTCCGGCAACGACGATTGCTGCGTCCAGGCGGCTCGAAGGGGTAAGGCGATCGAGTTTGGCGCTGAAGGGTGACCCGGAATCGGTCCACAACCTGTTCCAGCTGACCGAAACGGTGAACGGCGACCGACTGTAGCTCCAGCTGGGCCGCAACGATACGCCGTACTGGCTCGTCCCCAAGGCCGGATAGGTGGTGCTCTCCCCTTCCAGCGCCAGTGCCAGCGTTCCCGCCCCATCGAGGCTCGTCTGGGCCCTTACGCCGCCCCTGACGCCCAGCCTGGGCGACAGCACGCTGCGACCCGAGATGGTCTGCGAGCTGGCAGCCGAGAACGCCGCCCCGTGCCAATCGAGCTGCTGTCCCGAGCCGAAGACGAACGGACCCGGCGCCGCCCGAAGCGAGACCACTCCCTCGTGCAGGAAGTCGCTCTCGGGGTAGTGGCGGTTGCGTACCGAGAAGACGGCCTCGACTGCGGGCGAGATCTCGCGCACCAGTTCGAAGTCGGCCTGCGGGCCACTCCGGGCGCGTCCGACGCTGAAGCTCGCCCCCTCCTCCCGGTAGTGCATGAGAGCGTAGGCGAGGAGCGGAGTGAAAGGATCGAGGCCGAGGATCCCCATCTCGAGCGAGAAACCCTCCTCGAGCTCCAGTTCAGGGATCACCACGCCCAAGCCAGTACCCTGGTTCGGTTTGTACTCGAGGGTCACCGGCGGCGACAGCTCGTCGATCTCGTCGCTGCTCAGTTCGACCCGTTCGGCCAACGGCACGCTGATGCCTGCCAGCTCCAGCTCACCATCCTCGATGGCTATCACCTGGGCCTGCAGGTCGAGACTCGCGGAGCCACCGCTCACCGTGTAGAACGGTTCGCCCGGGCAGGTGCAGGTGGTGACGGTGACACCCCGTAACGACACCAGGTCACCCGTCAGCAGCGCCTCCTCTGCCGCCAACCTGAAGCTGTCTCCCAACACCCGAACGTCTACCGCCCTGGGGGTGCCGGCCGCCGCCTCGATGGCCAGCACGCCGGCGCTCCCCATGACTCCGCTGCCACTGAAGGTAACGTCGGTCAGTTCCAGTACCTCGCCGTCCGATTCGAGCAGCTCGGCCTCGACCCGCCAGCCGTCGAATAGGAGGGTGGCATCGGCTATCTCGGCCCGCAGCTCGTCATCGGAGCGAAGGCCGGCCAAAGTCGCACGGTCGGCGGTGATGGTCCACCTCCCGCCTTCCCCGACGATGCAGACACTGCCGCTGAGCTCGGCAGCGGTCCCCGCGGGGTCCGTTTCGAACTGCTGGAAGTGAGCGGTCCCGAAGCCGGCGATGCTGAGCGTGACGGGATCGTTGGACAGGTCGCACTGCGCCGAGGCGAGGGCCGTGACGCAGAAGAGAAGTAGTGCCCCCACGACCTGACGGTAGCGGCGGGAGGCGTCGTCCAGGCACCGCTTCGTCACGTCGGGAGGTCAGGGTTGCGAGTTCTGGTCGGCAACCTCGCTCTCCTCGGTATCGCCCAGGTACCGCTCGAGGCGCTGCTGCACTTCGCGGGTCACGCTGCTCGAGGCGACCAGGCCGCCCTCCTCCGTTGGCGTCAGCGCGAGCAGGGCGCCTTCGCGCTCCGAACTCAGTTCGAACAGGGCGTCCTGGTACCGGTAGGGCGCGGCGAGCACGAGAACTCCCGAGGTGCCGTCGAAGTAGGCGCTCGCCGCCTCGAACTCGGCTCCTACCCCGGTCACTGGTCCCTCGAAGCTCACGACGCCGTCATCCGGGTAGTAGTGGAGCGCCCCCGCCGCGAGCCCCAGGTCGTCGCGCTCGTAGCGCACCTGGCCGCTGGCATCCAGCCGTCCCGCGGCGAGGTCGATACGTACCTCGTCTGCGTGCGCTGTACCGAACTCGCCCGTGACCTCTACGTCCTTGGCGTCCACGAACTCGCCTTCCCGGTAACTGATCCACTCGGCGGTGAGGGTGATGCCATGCTCCCGGTCGACTATCTCGCCGCCCTCGGGCAGAGTCGTGACGCCGGTGAAGATGTCGAAGACCTGTTCGCCGTGCGCGATGACGGTGAGCCCGGCGAAGGCTTCCTCCTCGAGGGGGGCAGAGTTGGCTTGCGGTTGGGCGGAGAACCCGACCGGTGCCAGGAGCAGTAGGAGCAGGAGGGACAGTGGGAGCCGAAGAGACAGCATGCCCTTCCGCCCGGCGCCCGTTCCCGCGGACTCGATCACAGGTAGCCCTGACTGACGCGCGGGTTCACCGGTGGCCCCGACAGATGCAGGCGACGGGCCCCTCAATCACCTGAAACTCCGTTCGGCCCCAGGCTGAAGGTGAACAGCCGTTCGAAGACGCCCTGGTCGAGCAGTTCGAGCGCCTGTTCGCGGGTTGCTCCCATCACTCGCGCGAGCTGCTCGTCCTGACTCTGATAGACGCCGTTGTAGATCCACGAGTTGCCTAGCGACATCAGCCTGCCGAACGGGGTCTCGCTGCTCAGGGTGAGCGCCGTTGCCAGCTTGTGGCGCGCCCGTTCCCACTCCTCGTCGGTAGGTGGTTCGCTCCGGGCAGCCGTCAGCACCGATCTCACCGTTGCCACCACCTCCGCCGCTCGTTCCGGCGCGGTAGAGGCGTAACCCATGAACGCTCCGCCCCGGTCGGCAGCGTCGTGCCACATCTGGGCGGCATCGGCCGTGCCCTTGTCGACGAGTGCCCAGTAGAGCCTGCTGCCGCTCGAGTCACCGAGTACGCTGGCGAGCAGAGCCGCGGGATAGCGCATGTCATCCTGCGCGCTGGGGCCGGGCGCCCAGAAGCCGATGTGGACGCGCTTCAGCTTCTCGTCGACGAGCTGTTCCAGGCCCGTTGCGGTTGCGAGCTCGGGGTAGGCGCGCTCGACCTGCTGCGGTTCCCAGCTCTCGGTCGCCGCCTGGACCTGGGCCAGAGTGGCGTCCCAGTCGTAGGCGCCTGCCAACGTGAGGACGAGATTGTTGGGAGCGTAACGGGAGCGGAAGTAATCGAGCATCTGCTTCCGGGAGAGCGGGCCGATGGTCTCGGGAGTGCCCAGCACGCTGTTGCCCAGCGGGTGCTGGCCGAAGAAGCGCTTGCTGCCCAGTTCGAACACACGTAAATTCGGACGGTCCTGGTACATGGCGATCTCCTCGAGGATGACGTTCTTCTCCATCTCGAAGTCGTCCTCGCGCAGTGCCGGTCGCATCATGTCGCTCAACAGGTCGATCAGGCGCTCGCGTTGCTCCGGCAGGACCGCGCCGTAGTAGACGGTGTGCTCCTCGCTCGTGTAGGCGTTGCTGCGTGCGCCGAGTTCGTCGAACTCGCGGTTTATGTCCTCGGCACTCCGCCGTTCCGTCCCCTTGAACATCATGTGCTCGAGGAAGTGGGAAACGCCGCTGATGCCGTCATGCTCGTCTCGTGAGCCGGTATTGACGAAGTAGCCTGCCGCCACGCTCTGCGCCGACGGGTTGTGTTCGCCGATGACGGTGAGGCCGTTCGGCAGGCGTGCGTGGTCGAAGCGGAAGTTCGTGCTCATCTTCACCTCAGGACGGAGCAGAACCGTTGGGACCGAGCGTCAGGACCGTCGGCCGTGGCGGACTCTGCATGGCCAGGAAGGAGTTTACGTCGTTGAGGGAGACGGTCGAAACCATCGCCTTGATCTGGGCGAGGCTTCGCGGCTCACCGCGGAGGTACAGGTCGTGCGCCAGAGCGGCTGCACGGGCACCGCTCGACTCCCCCTGCATCACCAGGTGCGAGAGGATGCCGGTGCGGGCTCGTTCCAGTTCGTCGGCGTCCACCCCCTGTCCCAGCCGGGCGATCTCGTCGAGCATCACGTCGAGCGTCTCGTCGGCGCGTTCGGGGGTCGTGCCCGCGCGCGCGACGACGTAGCCGTAGCCCCTCACCGCCCTGGCCCCCGCGTGGACGCTGTAGGCGAGGCCGCGCTTCTCGCGGACCTCGGAGAAGAGCCGGCTCGCGGTTCCGCCCGAGAGGACGTTCATCGCCAGGGTGTGCCGGTACCAGTCGGAGTGCTGGGGAGGCAGCCCGGGATAGGCGAGGCCTATCTGCACCTGGCTGGTTTCGGCCGCCACGTGGTGACGGCGGGGCGTCTCGACCTCTACCGCTGGCATCGCCGGCGGCGATCCCTGCCAGCCACCGAACGCCTCCTCGGCGAGAGCCGACAACTCCTCCCAGCGGACACCGCCCGCGGCGGCGATGACCGCACCTTCCGGGGCGTAACGGCTGCGGAAGTCTTCAGCGAGGCCGGCCGGATCGAGCGACTCGAGCCCTTCTCGAGTGCCGTAGGCAGAGCGGCCGTGGGCCGAGGTGAAGTAGTGGGCCGAAAGGAGTTCTCCGAGTCGCTGAGCTGGGCTGTCGTCGAGCGAAGCGAGCTCCTGGAGGGCCAACTCGCGGGCGCTGGCGAACTCCCCCTCGTCGAGTTCGGGTCGCCGGACCATGTCGGCCAGCAGAGGCAGCGCCTCGGGCAGTGCCGAAGCGAGCATGGAGGCGGTGAAGTTCGTCGTCTCGCGACCCGCTCCGCCGCCTCGGCGCACGCCGAGCGTGTCGAGTCGATCGTTGAACTCGCGTGAATCCATGCCGCCGGCGCCCCGCGAGAGCCAGTCGAAGAGGACGGTGGCACTGCCCTCCCTGCCTCGTGGGTCGGTTACCGAGCCGACGGGCAGGAGTAGCGCCAGGCTGAGACTTCGAAGCCAGGGCATGGGCTCGAACACCAGCGTCACGCCGTTGTCGAGGCGCCGAGTTCGAATACTGCTGTTGGTGTCGACCGTCATGGCAGCGAGTATATCGGCCGTTGCCGGCCCTCCGGGTGGTGCAGGTGGCCGTGCCGGCTCTGGCAGCGACAAGCGGGGAGTAGCCTTCTCGGACAGACACCGGAGGGCCCGAAGCCGATGGCACTCACCCTGATGGGCGGGCACTGCGGGGCAAGAGCTCGCGCAACGCCCGCTCGAGATCATCGGAGCCGGCGAGACTCGTACCCACCAGTACTGCGTCGGCAATCCCGTCGAGCGCTTCGAGCTCCTCTCGGCGACGATAGCCCGACTCCGCCACCAGCAATCCCTCGTAGCCTCGGCGGCGAGCCAACCGGCACAGCTGGGGCGCGGTCCCGGTGTCGATCTCGAGCGTCCTCAGGTCGCGGTTGTTGACACCGACGATCTGGGCACCGGATGCCAGCGCGACCTCGAGCTCCCGCTCATCGTGGACCTCGACGAGCGCGTCGAGCCCGAGGGACCGGGCGAAGCGCAGGTAGTCGGCGGTTCGTTCCCCGCATAGTGCGACGATCAGCAGTACCGCCGACGCGCCCGCCGACCGGGCCTCGAGGAGTTGCGCCGGGTGAACGGTGAAGTCCTTGCGGAGGATGGGGAGGTCAACGGCCGCACCGACCTGCTCGATGTGCGCCAGCTCCCCTCCGAAGTGCCTGCTCTCGGTCAGTACGCTCAACGCCGCTGCTCCGCCGGCGCGATAGGCCCTCGCGGCCGCCACCGGGTCGAGAGGTGCGATCGCTCCCTGGGAGGGACTGGCCCGCTTGACTTCGGCGATGACCGAGAGGCCGGGGGCGGCTAGAGCGGCGGCGAAGTTCGGGTGGGCCCGAAGCCCGGAGGGTAACGACTTCTGTTCCGCGGAACTAGCTGCTCTACGGTCCTCCGCGACTGAGCCAGAAACCTCTCCGAGCGGGTCGGTAGAGCCGCTGGTTGTCGGCGAGAGAATCTCTCCCGCCGAGCGCTTCGCCTCGGAGCCCGAGTAGTCGGAGTGCCGCTCGCGGGCGATCTGCCCGAGCACTCCCGGCACCCTGTCGAGGCGTTCGAACTCGAGTGGCGCCGGCTGTGCCGGTTCGGCGGGTTCAGTAGACGTAGAAACCCTCCGCTCCTCCGCCCTCGCCCCAGTTCACCTCGATGTCCTCCACCTCGGCATGGGTGGGGCCCATCCTCAGCTTGACGAGCAAGAGTTCGAGATCCTCGCGGTCTCCTTCGGCGACCACCTCGACCCGTCCGTCGTCGAGGTTCTCGGCGTAGCCCGCGAGGTGCAGGTCGATCGCGTTCCGTCTGATGAACTCCCTGAAGCCCACCCCCTGAACGCGGCCCGAGACGAGGGCCGTCAATCGCGTTCTCTCCGCATCGCTCACGCCGCATGGTAACGCGATTCACAGGGGTGCCGGTGGTATCCTTGCCTGTGAGCGCGAGCCTCTTGACGGTCCACTCATGCACTTAGTTGCCCCCGGAGTTCCAATCCTTTGATGCACCTGCGCCGCTGGCTGCTCCCGGGGGTCCTGCTGACCCTGTTCGCGGCGGCAGTCATCCTTCCAGCCACCGATCTGGGTCGGGAATGGCTGCTCGAGCGAGCGGTCTCCCTGGCCGAGGAGCTCGGTTACGAGATCGACTACTCGCGCTCCAGCGGCAACCCCTGGTTCGGGGTCGACCTGAACGACGCTACCGTGGTCGGACCTGGCGTAGACCTCGGCGTCCGGAACCTCTCCATCGACTATTTCCTGCCTTCTCTCATCACTGGCGACCTGCCGCTCTCGATAGAGCTGTCCGGCGTACGCGGAAGCGTGGACCCGGGGGCCTTGGCGGCGCTCGGGGGTGGCGGCGGCAGTAGCGGGTGGCTCATCACCCCGCGGTTGCGGGACCTTGCCGTCAGGGACGTCGCCGTCGAGGTAGACGGCACGCCCTGGACCCTCCCGGCGGTCGACCTGCAGGATGTGATGGTGGGGCGAACCGAAGGCGCCATCGGCTTCGCCGTCACGGTAGTCAGCCCCGAGGGTGAAGCGCGCCTCGAGGGTGATGTGGCCACAGATCCGTGGCGGCTCGAACTCGAGATCGAGAAGGCCGACGTGCGCCTGGCCCGCCACTGGTGGGATGGAGCGATAGCGGGGACCCTCGAGGGCAGGTTGGTGGCCGATAGCGACGGCGTGACGGGCACCGGGCACGTGAACGGAGGGGAGATCCGCTACCTGGGGTCGCCCGTCGAGTCCATCTCGGGCCCGGTGCGCTACGGGGGCGGGATCGTGGAAGCGAACCTGGCCGGCCGGGCGCTCGGTGGCCCGGTCACGGCCGACATCGAAGTTAACGTTCCCGCCACCTACTGGGAGGGGACGATCCAGGGGACTCCCGATCTCGCCCCCCTCGCCGGCTGGCTCGCGATGGGCGAGTTCGACACCGAAAGCCTCGGCATCACCGGCACCGCCCGAGTCGAGCTGCACGGATCCGGTTGGACCGAAGTCGCTCTGTCGGGCAGAGGTGCCGGCGACGGAACGCTGCTCGGCTACCCCCTCGACGAGCTGATCGCCAACTTCGGTTACGCCAGCGACAGCGGAGTGAGCGTCGAAGCCAGCGCCACCCTCGCCGGCGGCCCGGTCGTGATGACTCTGCGGCCGAGTGACGGAAGCAGCCGCCTGCAGCTGGCCGCGCAGGCCGTGGGCCTCACCGACGGTCTGGAAGCCGAGTGGAGCCTGGCCGCTGACTTCACCGAGGAAGGCACGCTAGGCAGCTTCGAGGGCACTGTCGAGGGAGCGCTGGCAGGACGGGGTCTCTCAGTTGAGGCAGACGGCAGCCTCGATGAAGACGGCCTCCAACTGTTCGTGCGAGGCGAAGACGAACTCGGGGCCACGGCCGAGGGAGCAGCCGTGCTGGTCGAGGGATCGCTCGAGGGCCGAGTGACCGTCGAGAACCTCAGCCTGCCCGCCTTGGCCGGGCCGGTGGACCTGAGCCTTGGCGCGAACGGCCCGCTGGAAGCCCTGCCGTTGCAGCTACGGCTCGGGGGAGCCGGCACGAGCCAACTGGCCGCCTTCGGTATCTCGGTGGACGAGGAGTTCTCGGGATCTGCAAGCGGCGTGCTGAGCGACGGTTCGGTGCGAAACCTGGCCGGCACGTTCGGCCCCCTTACCCTCAGCGGCGAACTGGATCTCTCCCCCATCCGGTTCGATGGGAAGTACCGTCTGGCGGACGTGGAAACGAGCGGCGCCGTCGAAGCCCGGCTCACGAGCGACGGCACGGTCGCCGCCACGGCCGAGGAGGTGCACGGGGAAGGGGGCGTGCAGCTCGAGCGCTTGGCAGCAGCAGGGGTGGTGCTGGGCGAAACGGCGCTGACGATCGAGGCGAGCGGCAACCCGGGTGGGGGGCTCCTGCTGGCACTCGAATCGACCGCGACCGGTGACCAGGGCGAGCCCAGACTGTCGCTCGAGCTGACCGAGGACTCCTTCGCACTCGAAGCGAACGAGCTTCGCCTGACCCTCGCCGGGCGTCCCACCACGGTAGCGGGATCTGTCGTCGTGCCATCCGGTGGCACTCCCAGCGCTGATGTCACGGTTCGCTCGGAGGAGCTGCTGCTGAGGCTGCAACCCTCGCCCGGGGCGCACCTGATCCAACTGAGCGCCGCTCCGGGGCTCGACCTTGGTGGCCTGACCCTCCGCCGGCCGCTCGAGGCCTCCGGACGCGTGAGCGACGACCGCGCCGCCGGCCGCCTCCAGGGCACCATCGCCGGCTCTGCGTTCGCCGCCGGCTTCAGCCGGAACGGGGCCACGGTCAGCGTCGACGCCACCCTCGGTGGGTCAGAGGGGTTCGGGCTCGAGTACGACCTCGGTTCGGGCGCCTGGGCGTACTCGGGGACGCTCAGCCTGGAACCGGTGGCCGAAGCCGTGGGAGTGCCCGTCGAAGGCAGCATCGCCGGCGAGATGACACGCGACCATGGTTACTCCGGCCAGCTGAACGCCGATGTCGTCATCGCCGGCGTGCCGGTCGAGCTGCGCGCGCGGGGGAACGGGGTGGGCCTCGATCTCGAGGGGGCCGCCCGGATCGCAGACGTTCCCTGGCAGCTCACGGGTGACCTGCAGGCCGACGCGGAGCCGCTCGACGCCGCCCACCTCACCCTCACTTCCGGCCTCGGCTCGATCCGCCTCGACGGTTCGCGGCTCGAAGGGTCGGGCCGCCTTCCGCCACGTATCGGTCCACTCGCAACGTCCGGCGATGAGTGGTTCCTCCAGGGCGACCTCGGGGACGGCCGCGTGACCCTCGCTACGCCGGGCAGCCGGGCCGTGCTCGACTGGAGTACGGGAGCAGGGATCGAGGCAGAGATCGACGAGGCCTTCGAACTTGCCGGCATCCCGGGATCCGTCGACGCCAGCGTCAGATGGAGGGAGGGCCAAGCGGGAGATGTGTGCGGCACCCTCCGCCTGGCCGGCGAGGAGCTGGCACTGTCCGGCGACCTCGACGATCTCGCCCTTAGCGGCACATTGGATGCCTCCACCTTGGGCCGGCAACTGCTCGGTTCACCGCTCCTCAGCGGCGTCATCGAGGTCAACGCTTCCGTTCCCACGGCCGACCCGACCTCGGCCCATGCAAGGTTCGACTGGCGTGCCGGTGAAGCCGTTCTGGAGGGGAGCATCTCTGCCCACGAAGTGACGGTCGGCGGCGCGGGCCTGCAGGCGAGTTACAGCTCGGGCCGGTTCGCTCTCGATGCTCAGGGAGCGCGGCTAGACCCCTTCCTGGCGGCGTCGCTAACGGGCCTCTCCGTCGACGGGGAGTTGTCGCGCTCGACGCGCGGCGGGTGGGAGGGCGAACTCGACCTGCGGGGAAGTCTGCCGCTGCCGGGAGCCCCTACGGCAACCGCGACACTGACCGGTACCGGCGGAACGCTGGCGCTCCGTTCGGAGGCGGCGTCCACGAGCTACACGGTACGGGCAGAGGGCGCTCTGCTACCCGCACTCGACCTCGCCGTCTCGGGGTCGGCCGCAGAGGGCACTCTCGTCCTCGCCGGAACCGCCAGTGGAACACCGGCCGCGCCCACCTTCGAGGGCCTCCTCGAGACGGAGCCGCTCGAAGTCGGTCCGCTGGGCCTCCCCGGCCTCACGCTGACCGTCGAACGTACGGCCGACGGCCGTATCACGTTGAGCGGTGACCGAGCCAACCTGCAACTGGCAGGTGGTCACCTGGCCGGGGAGCTGACGCTGCCGTTCGAACTGGCGGGCGAACCCCACGAGCTCGCCGGGACGGTCTCGGGCACGGCCTCTTCGCCCCGACTCGAGATGCGCATAGGCGGTCCACTCGCCAGCGGATCGGCGGTCTGGGAGGACGAAAGCGGCAGCGCCGTCATGACCCTGCTCGCCGACCCCTGGTTGCCGGGCCCGATCTCGGCTCGCGAGCCCACGCAGCTCGAACTGACTGTGGACCGTTCACTCGACTGGATCGCAACGCTGACGGCTCCGTTGGAGGCGGCGGATGAACCGCTGGTACTGACCGCCCGGGTGAACGGCAGCCGCCTCAGCTACCGGGGCCGGGCCGAGCTGGTTCACGCAGCGCTTCCGGCCGAAAGTTCGCTACTGATCGGAACGGCGTTGGAAGGCAGAGGCGACCGCTGGCAACTGACCTCGGACCTCGCAGCCACCGCTCCTGCTGCCATAGCCGAGTTCCTGCCGCTGCCGTCGCGACTCGCAACGTCCGGCAGCCTCTCCGTCGCACCGGGCCCGCTCATCACCGTGGACGGTGAGCTGAGCGGCACCCTGGACGGCCGGCCGCTCACGTTGAGCCTCGACGGGGACTCCGCGGGCGCGGTGAGCGTGACCGGGTCGTACGCCGGGACGGGCATAGAAGGCAGGGTCCGAGATACCGGCATCGAGCTCGCGGTGACCGGAGCGCCCGGCCTCGACGTGCGCGGCCGGCTCGGTTGGCGCGACGGCCTCGACCTGGCCCTCGAAGGCGTCGCCGAAGGCGCGGAGGTCGAGGCCACCGGCAACTACGATCCGGCCACCAGGAGCGGGCGGCTGGAGGCGACCGTAGCCGGCACGAGAGTGCAGGCGCTCGCCCGTCCGGCGGCCGAGCCGGCCACGCTGGAAGTGACGGCGAACGTCAGCAGGCCGGCCGGGAACGGTGAGTACCGAGCAGAGACCGACATAGAGTTGGGCCCTGGGGGTGCGTTCGTCGAGTCGCTGATGGTCGACTGGGGCGGCTGGCAGGCCGAAGCCGCCGGACCGCTCCTGCCCGCACCCGGCCTGAAGGGCGAGTTCTCCACGAGCGAGGGCCTGCTGGGCTCCAGCGTCGAGGCCACTTTCCAGCTGACCGGCCCCTCGCTGTCCCGGCCGAAACTCCGCGTCACGGCCGGTGATCTGGTGCTACTCGCCGAGCGTGCCGAAGAGGGTTGGCGAGCCGCGATCAGCGGAAATGGCGAGCTGGCACGGAGCCGCATCTCCGCCGACCTCGCCTGGCGCCAGGCGACCGGCTTCGCCGGGACGGCCAGCTTGCGCATACCCTCCCGAGCGATCGTTCCGGAAGCCCCCGCATCCCAGATCGACGTCGAGCTGAGCGGAAACGGGCCGCTGAGCGCCTCGTTCGCGCTCCACGCGGGGACGGCCGAGCCGCTGGCGACGGGCACGATCCGACTGGGCGAACGTCCCTGGCGTGATCCCACGATGAGCGGGGGTATCGCCGTAGCGACCGACGCCCAGACCGTCTGGCCCGACTACCCCGGCGAACCGCTGGCGTTGAGCGCCGACCTCACCATCGGCGGCACTCCCTGGAAGCCGGTCGTGACCGGCCCGTTGGCCATCGGCGGCGCGCTCGAGGGGACCGGACGGATCGGTTGGGAGGTGGATGAGGGTGCGCTCGAACTGGCCGGTGACTCCTTCTCCCTCACCGCGAACGCCACCAGCAGCGGAGGGTTCGGCGCCTCACTGAGCGTCAGCGCACTCGAACTGGGAGCCCTCTGGCCGGCCGCCGCGGGCGCGCTAGTCGAAGCCGAGGCGACCGTGAGTAGCGGTCCGGGGGGTCACCTGAGCGGTGAACTGACCACCCTCGAAGTGACCAGCGGTAGCAGCCGGATCGTGGGGAGCGCTAAGCTGAGCGATACTCTCGATGCCCGGTTGCGCCTCGACCTGAACCTCACCGACCTGCCGGTCGCCCTTACCGACCTGAGCGGAACGCTCGCCGGCACCGTCGAACTCGCGGCCTCGTCACTGGGATCGTTGACTAGTGGGACGTTGCGAGGAGACCTCCAACTGGCCGAAGCGACCGTCCCTGGAACCGACACCCGCCTCTCAGGGCAGGTCGAGCTGTCCGGAGAGGCGGGCGATCCGGCCCTCGAACTCGATCTGGACGCTACCGGTGGGGCCAGCGGCGACCTCCTTCTGGCGGCCCGGCCAGCGCAAGGCAGCCTCCGCATAGACAGCGACCTCACCTGGGGCGAGATCGCCAGCCGCTTCGAGGTGGAGGCGACAACCGAAAGTCTGAGCGCAGCGGGCGCCGTCACGCTGCCCGCCGGCGAGTTCACTTTGAGTACGCCCGGCGACAGCCGCGAGCTCCTGCTCGAAGGTGAAGGCGCCTACCGCGACTGGTTCGTCCGGTTCGACACCGACACCTACTCCCTCGAACTACATGCCGACCTCTCGACCCTCGGTGTCGGAGCCAGCGGCCAGATAAGCGCTTCGGCCTCGCAGGCGCAGGAGGGACCCTGGCTGAAGGGGATAGCAGCAGGTCTTGCCTGGGGTGGCCTCGAAGTAGGTGATGTCACCTTCACTAGCCTCGCTCCGACCGCGCCCATCCACCTCGAGGGAGAGGCCGTGGAAGCGAGGTTCGATCCGTTCTCAGGGCCCGAGTGGCGCGTGGGGAGACTCGAACTCCCCCTCCCCAACGGGCTTCGCGTGAGCGGCAGCGGCGCCGGCTCCGGCTCGGAACTCAGTGCCCGGCTGCTCGTAAGCGGCGGGATCGCCGGCGCGCCGGTAGAGCTTCCCCTCCACGTCGAGAAGCAACGAAGCGGACCCCTGACGTTCGCCGGGAGCGGAGCCCTGCTCGAGGGGACAGTGACTGTCGAAGGATCGCTGAGCGAGAACGGCTGGCAAGGGGAGATCGGCGCCACCCGACTGCAGGCGGGCGGCCTGGACGTGGACCTGACCGGCCTGCTCTCGGGAGACCTCTACTCCCCCACCCTCGCCCTCGAGGGCAGCGGCGAGGCGGCCTGGGCTTCGCTCGACGTGCGGTCGACACTCTCCGCTGTCGGCTGGTCGCTCGACGCCCTCGTCGTTTCCCCCTACCTCGAGGACCCCGTCACCCTCGAGGGGAGCAGCCAAGGCGGAGGGTCACTCGCCCTCGCAACCGACTCCTCCAGGCTCGAGATCGCTGATCTCGCGGGAACGCCGACCGCGACCGGTGCGCTCGCTCTCGATGCCAGGGGCGTGCGACTGGCGGCGCAGGGAACTCCTTCGAACTCCCTCGAACTCCGCGTCTCGGTTCCCGCCCTCCCCGGTTTCACCCTGGCGGCGACCTTAGATCGCTCCCGCCTGGGCGACTTCGCTTCCCTCCGCCGCTCGCCGGTGACCTTCGCCGGACGCTCAGCCACCAGTGGGACGGTAACCGTCGAACTCCCGCAACTGCAGGCGACGGTGAACGACCTCGGCTACGTGGGGCAGGCGTTCGGTTTCGAGTTGGCCGGGTTGGTAGGGCCCACGGCCGCCACCGACCTCAGCGGGACCATACTCGTCGACGGAAGCGGTGTAGGCCTCTTCGCGAGCCTGCCCGACGAGGTCGAGATCCCCTTCGTCCTGGGGTACTCCCAGGAGTCGATCGAGTTCGCGAGCGGCGGGGAACTGGGCACGGCACGGCTGCTCCTCGACCTGGCGGCCGGCTCCGGCAAGATCGACGCCGACCTCGAGCTGGGGGCGGGCCACCTGCGCGCAAACGTCGACTTCCTCGAAGGCAGAGGCCCCGCCGGCTCGATCAGCGCCAGCGGCCTACCCCTTCTCCTCCTCGCCGACCAGGAACCCCTGCTGCTCACCGGAGAGTTCGACGTGTCGCCGGAGGTAGTCGATCTGAACGCCCAGCTGCAGGCGGCGGGCGGTTCGGTTCTGGCGAACGGCACAATCGGACTGGGGCTGTTGCTGCCGGACCGCTTCGCTCCATCAGGCACCACCGCACGGAACCTCGAACTTCAGCTGGGCACCTTCGACCTCGGCAACATCCCCTGGGTAGTGGGGCGCCTGCCGCACCTCCGAGCCCCCCTCAGCGGCTTCCTGCAGCTCTTCGGCAACCGGGTCGTGGGCCGCGTCGTCGCGCCCGACATGGCGGCGGCCGGTGACCCTCTGCCCCTCTCCATCGACATCAGCGGCACCACCGAAGAGGTGACGATCAGCGGCCTCCTCGCGGGCAGCCCCATCCAGGTGACGGCCAACGAGGAACGGGTCGGCGCGCTCTTCACCTTCGAGCGGTTCCCGCTCCATCTGCTCGCCCAGGCCGCGACGGGTCCACACGACGTGACGGCAGAGGTTACCGGGGTGGGACGGTTCGAACTGCCTCTGGCGGGTGATGAGGGACCGGTCGTCGAGATAGCCACCGAACTGGTGCGGCTCGAACGAGCCGGGGTAGTCACCACCGGGAACGTGAGCCTCACCTTCGTCGACGGGGAGCTGTCGGTGAACGAGGCGCGATTCTCGGGAGGCGGCACCTGGCGAGCGAGCGGCGCCATCAGGAGGGACCGACTCGACCTGCGTCTGAGCGCGACCGACGCCGACTTCGGACCGCTGCTGGGGCTCGTCCCCCTCTTCGCTCAGTACGAGGTGGGCGCCAGTGGCTCGCTGGAACTGGTCACCTCCGGCACCCTCACCGATCCGGTCATGACCCTCACGACCGCCGGCCTCGACTTCGAGATCGCCGGTTCCAGCTACCGGCTGGTCGGCGGCCAAGCCTCGCTCCGGGACGAACTGCTCGAGCTGACCGCCACGGTCGAGGGGATCCGGCCCTTCACCGGCCGTTTGCAGGTTGCAGGCTCAGGCCATGTCGACCTGCTGCCTCTGAGCCTGGGCGACGCCAGCTTCGAGGCGACGGGCAACGCACTCGTGCCGGGACTCGGCGAGATCGAGGCGTTCGAGGCGACTCTGACCAGCGCACCCGGGGAACCTCTTCGCATCGAGGGCACAGGAAGCCTCGGAGAGCAGTTCACTCTGGTGGGCACGCTCGTGCCGCTCGATCTCACGCTCGAAGGGGACGACCTCGCAATCCGCCTCCCCTACCTGCTGCTCGCGTCCGCTCAGGTGGATGCGCGGCTTCGCATGCAGTGGCTCGATTCGCTGCGCTTCTCCGGCGGCATCGGTGTCGATCAGGCGCTCTTCGAACTGGGGATCCGGCCGCCCACCAAGGCGGAGTCGTCCGGCCCCAACCCGGTCGCCCAGCAGGTGGTGTTCGACGCAGTATCCATAGAGGCGCCCGGTCGCGTTCGCTTCATGGAGAACTTCGGCTCTGCCGAGACCTCTCTCGACCTGGTGCTCGACGGCTCGGCGGCACGGCCCACCCTCAGTGGCACGGCGCAGGTCCTCCGCGGCACAATCCGCTTCTCCGGCAGGGACTTCGATATCACTGCGGCGCAAGCGAGGTTCGATCCGTCGCGTGGCCTGCTGCCGATAGTCGACGTTACGGCGGTCACAAGCTTCGACGTGGACGAGGTCATCCCGGCCGACGGCAGCGTCCGGTTCGTTGTGCCCGAGGAGGGCAGGAGCTTCCAGGTAGTCCTCAGCTTCACCGGTGAACTGGAGTCGACCGCCGGTGCCGAACCTCCCTTCCGGCTCGACCTGACGCCCGCCCTCACCTCGGAGGCGCTCATCCAGGAGGTGCGGGCCGACGGTAGCACCACACCGCCCAGGCCGCTGACCGAGCCCGAACTGCTCTCGCTCATCACGCTCGGCCGGCTCGACCTGGGGGCCCCGCTGGCGAGCGAAGCCGGACTGGCCGGCGCGGTGGCAGAAGGAGCGATCGACACCGCCGTCGACCTGCTGCTGGTATCCGAACTCCAGAACGCGCTGGCCGAGGCGCTGGGCGTGGACCTCGTCGAGATCGACACGACCGCCATATCGTCGATCTTCGGACGCTCGCCCACGGCCGAACCGTTCAGCGTCTCGCTGCGATTGGGTGGTTACCTGACCGACGAGGTGTTCGCCTCCTACCGGATCGGCACGTTCGACGACGTAGAGGGGTTGTACGCGCTCACCAACGAGGTCAACCTGGTGTACGACCTTGGCCCCGTGGAGATCGACCTGGCCGGCCGCGTGAACTTCGAGGACAGTGACTCGCCTACCCCCGACGCTGAGGTGAGCGCGACGGTTCGCTACGACTTCAGTCCCCTCACGGCTATCGAGGGCGGCATAGACCTCTCCGACGAGCGGCAGCAGGTGAGGTTCGGCGTGACGTTGCGTTGGTGATCGTTGCCGAGCCGGCCGCCACGGCGGTGACCGGGGGGACTCGACGCGTGCCGGTGTACCCCGGAGCCTGACCTGCACAGGAGGAGCGGAGCGCTGCTGCTATCATCGAGGGTCGAAGCATCGCCGGCTTCCGCACGCCACAGACATAACCGAAAGCAGGTATCGAATGCGTGAGACAACCACCGAGGCACGGAGCCATCTCGACCTGGAGGGGGCGGAAATGATCCATGACTCCAGTCCGGCAGCCCTCTACGAGTTCGCTCTGGCCAGAGGTGAGGCGAGGCTCGCGCGCCACGGCCCGCTGGTGGTCGATACCGGACGCTTCACCGGACGCTCTCCTCGGGACAAGTTCATCGTCCGAAGTGGCGAGGCGGCGGAACGCATCGACTGGGGCGAGGTGAACCAACCGATCTCCAGGGAGAAGTACGAGACCCTGAAGCGCGACATGGAGGAGTTCGCCAAGGACAAGCAACTGTTCGTCCAGGACCTCTTCATCGGAGCGGATCCCCGCTACCGCCGCAAGGTCCGGGTCATCACCGAGTATGCCTGGCACAGCCTGTTCGCGCAGAACATGTTCATCCGCAGCAGCGAAAGGCACGATAAGCCCGACTGGACGGTCCTCGACCTCCCCTCGATGAAGGCGCAGCCGACGCGGCACGGCACGAGGAGCGACACCGCCATCGTCATGGACCTCGAGGAGGGGGTCGTGCTCGTGGCGAACACGGAGTACGCCGGCGAGATCAAGAAGTCGGTGTTCTCCGCGATGAACTTCGAACTCCCCGGCAACGGCGTCATGCCCATGCACTGTTCCGCCAACAGCGGACGTGATGGCGACGTGGCCCTCTTCTTCGGCCTCTCCGGAACCGGCAAGACCACCCTCTCCTCCGAACCGAGCCGAGTGCTCATCGGCGACGACGAGCACGGCTGGTCGGCGGATGGGGTGTTCAACTTCGAGGGTGGCTGCTACGCGAAGGTCATCGACCTCGACGCATCGGCCGAGCCGGAGATATTCGCCACGACTAGACGGTTCGGGACGATCCTCGAGAACGTCGGCATCGACCCCGTCACCCGCGAAGTGGACCTTAGCGACAGAAGCCTAACCGAGAACACGCGGGCGGCCTACCCCATCGACTTCATCCCGAACGCCAGCGACAGCGGCACGGGCGGGCACCCCCGCGCCGTCATCTTCCTGACCGCCGACGCCTTCGGTGTTCTGCCGCCCATCAGCAGGCTCGACGTGGCGCAGGCGAAGTACCACTTCCTGTCGGGCTACACGGCCAAGGTAGCCGGCACCGAACGAGGGGTCACCGAGCCGCAGGCGACCTTCAGCACCTGCTTCGGGGCCCCGTTCATGCCGCTGCACCCGAACCTGTACGCCGAGATGCTGGGCGAGCGCCTGGAGCGCCACGGAACCCGAGTCTGGCTGCTCAACACGGGTTGGACCGGGGGCCCGCACGGGGTGGGCAGGCGGATAAGGCTCCCCTACACGAGGGCGATGGTGGACGCTGCCCTGAGCGGTTCCCTCGACGACGTTCCCACTCGGCGAGACCCGATCTTCGGGCTGCAGGTTCCGGTGAACGTCGCCGGAGTGCCTCAGGAGATCCTCGACCCTCGTTCGACGTGGGACGACCCGAATGACTACGACCGCCAGGCGTGGAAACTCGCCGCCATGTTCCGCGTGAACTTCGAGGAGTTCGAGGGCAGGGTAGCGC
The DNA here is from genome assembly GCA_036381595.1 of Trueperaceae bacterium. NCBI lineage: Bacteria > Thermotogati > Deinococcota > Deinococci > Trueperales > Trueperaceae > Trueperaceae bacterium. The sequence continues at coordinate 49,236 of DASVCN010000012.1, forward strand.
CAGAGGTTCAGGAAGCCGGACCCGCTGCTCCCTGACTGAACGCCCGCCTGGGCGCGCCGGCGCGGTCGGACGGAGTGCGCATCCGATCCGAGCGTCAACTTCGCGCGAGGGTCTGACACGAGCGCGGGCGGGACCTTGGTCCCGCCCGCGTCGCTTCACCCGGCAGAGGTCAGCTCAGTTGGCCGCCGCGGCGCCCTCCTGCGCGACCACCTGGTCGAGCAACACCTCGTGGGCCACCTGCAGCGCCTGATCGTTCTCGAGATCGACCAGCGCCTGCCCCTGTATCGGGCTGTATCGGGGCCGCGGACCGGTCGTGACGAACTGGAACTCGCCTTCCTCGTTGGCTGTGGTCGAACCGACCGTTTCACCATCGACGACGATCTCGAGCGTCTGGCCGGGGCTCGCGCCCTGACCTTCGAGGGAGATGACGTTGGGGAAGCGGGTGTCCTCGACCTTCACGTCAGGAGTGATGCCCTCTTCGTTGATCGAGGTCCGCTCCGGGGTGAGCCACTCGAACGCCATGTAGACGAGTTGGCCGCCATCGGCGAGCGACACGACGTTCTGAGCCACACCCTTGCCGAAGGTCTTCTCACCGACCACGAGCGCCCGGCCGTTCTCCTGGAGCGCGCCGGCGACGATCTCGCTCGCCGAAGCGGAGTGCTCGTTCACCAGCACCACCATCGGCATCTCGACGGCGTGAGGGTCGGCTGCGGCGATCCGTTGGGTCACCCCGCGCGAGCGCTGGAAGACGATGTCGCCCTGGGACAGGAACTCGTCGGCGACGAGGATCCCCTGGTTGAGGAAACCGCCCCCGTTGTCGCGCAGGTCGAGGATCAGCGAGGTAACCCCCTCCTCCTTCAGCTCCGCGATCGCATCCACCAGCTGATCGTGCAACTGCTGATTGGCGAACGTCGTCAGGTGGATGTAACCGACGTCGTTAGGCAGTACCGCCGACTCCACCGAGACGATGCTGATGGTCCCGCGGGTGATGTCGAACTCGACAGGTTCCTCGGCGCCGGGCCGGCGCATCTCCAGGTGCACCACCGTGCCCTTGGGGCCACGCACCAGATCGGCGACCTCGGTGGGCGTCATCTCCTGCACGTCCACTCCGTCGACACTCAGGAAGATATCTCCCCGCTCCAGGCCGGCTTCGAAGGCGGGTCCGCCGCGGTACACGGTGAGCACCTCTACTCCGGTACCGGCCTGGCGATTGAACGTCGTCAGTACAGCGCCGATGCCCTCGAACGAGCCGGACTGATCCTGCATGTCACGCGCCGCGGCTTCCGGCGTCTTGTAGTAGGAGTAAGGGTCCTCGAGCGACTCGAGCATGCCGTTGATGGCACCTTGGATCATCTCGGTCTCGTCCACGTCCTCGAGGTAGTTCGACTTGAGCGTGCCGTAGGTCTGTATGAGGGCCCGGCCGGCCGCGGACTCCACGAATTCTGTCGAGTAGTCCCGCGAGAACTGGGCGTCGACCACCATGAACGACGTACCCAAGGCCACCAGGACCAGCATTAACCATCTACGTTTCATCGAACCTCCCGGGGGAAAAGTCCCGGAACCAAGTATAGGGTCGACCGGGTGACGGCGCAGTAAGTCGCGGAACCAGCCGCCGGGCAAACCGCGGCAGCCTCCTTATACTGTGGCCGTGCGCGTGCTCTTCGTATCCAGCGAGGTCTTTCCGTACAGCAAGACCGGCGGTCTGGGAGACGTAGTGGGTTCCCTCCCGGGCGCCCTTGCCCGCCTCGGCCATGAACTTCTGGTCATCTCCCCCTGGTACGCGACCCTCGTTGGCGAACCCGTCTGGGCCGGCGACGCCGAGTTCCCTGGCGGGGAGGAGGAACGCGCCGGGGTAGGCATCCTCGAGGCGGGCGGCGTGCGGCAGGCGTTCGTGGGCTTGGACGACTTCCGCCGTGAGTCGATCTACGGCTACGCGGACGACGTGCGGCGCTTCTGCCGCTTCTGCCGGGCTGTGCCGCAGGTGGCCCAGCTGCTCGGTTTCCGCCCCGACATCGTCCACGTTCACGACTGGCACAGCGCCTACCTACCCGCACTGCTCCGCTTCGGGGACGGTTCGCCCGAGGGGTTCCGTGCTACGCCCACGGTGCTGACTATCCACAACGCTCAGTACCAGGGGGTTTCGCAACCGGCCGAGGCCCTCTCCTGGCTCGGCCTCCCAGCCGAGGTCGCGAGCGACCACATCCTCCTGAACGGGGACGCGAACGCACTGCGGGCCGGTATCGGGCTGGCCACGAAGATAACCACCGTGAGCCCGACTTACGCGCGGGAGATCCTGACGCCCGAGTACGGGTACGGTCTGGAGGCCGTGCTGCAGGAGCGAAAGGATGACCTGAGGGGCATCCTCAACGGCATCGACACGGCCACCTGGGATCCGGCCGTGGATCCCCATCTGCCCCAGCCCTACTCGCTGGCTGACGCTAGCGGCAAGCGGCAGGCGAAAGTGGCCCTGTGCGAGCGCGCAGGCCTGGACCCGGCGCGGCCGCTCATCGGCGTGGTATCGCGGTTGGCCGAGCAGAAGGGGATCGATCTCCTGCTCCAGGCAGCCGAGAGCCTGAAGGCACAGGGCTGGTCGATATTCGTGCTGGGCACCGGTGATCCGCAGCTGGAGCAGCGAACCCGCGAACTGCGCTCTCAGGGCGTCCTCGCGGCAGAGCTGGCGTTCGACGAGGGACTCGCCCACCTCGTCTACGCCGCGGCCGACGTGCTCGCCATACCGAGCCGCTTCGAACCGTGCGGCCTCAGCCAGATGGTGGCGATGCGGTACGGCACCCTGCCCCTGGCTCGCGCGACCGGAGGACTTCGTGACACGATCGTGCACGGCCGAACCGGGTTCCTCTTCGAAGAACCGGACCCCGCGGAACTGGTGGAGGCAGCTGCCGAGGCGATGCGTTGCCACGGCAGCAGCGATTGGGCGAGGATGATGCTCGAAGCTATGGCTCAGGATTTCTCCTGGGACCGCTCGGCGGAGAGCTACGTCGATCTCTACCGCCGGATCGGGAGTGACGATGACTGACACGACTACCCTCCTCGGCTGGCGTGAGGCGCTGGATCGCGGGCGATTCGACGATGCCTACCGGATCTACCTCGTCTCGGGCGCCGAAGAGAGCGATTCGGAGGCCCGCGAACGGCTGCAGGTCCTCTCGGTGCTCGCCGACGTCCAGCGGTTCGTCCGCGAGCGTTCCTGGGAGCGGGCCAGGCGCCAGCTTCAGCGCCTCGATGAGCCGCTCCCGGTGGTCGACTGGGCGGCACTGGGCGAGGAGCTGGAGCGTCTTCAGCGCAGCTCCGAATCGCTCGAGCAGCGCGAGGCCGAGGAGGCGCTCGGGCTGCTGGGGGAGCGAGGTCTTCGCTGGTTCGAAGCCGAAGCCTGCAACCAGCGCGGGACCGCTCGGGTCTACCTGGGCGATGTCGAAGGGGCGGAACGGGAGTTCGAGCGGGCGGTGGAACTGGACCCCCGACACTTCAGGGCGCTTACCAACCTCGGCAACGCCCGCCTCGAGTCGGGCCTGGTCGCCGAGGCGATCGGCTGCTATGAGCGCGCTCTGCAGGTCAACGACGAGTTCGCCAACGCCCACCACAACCTGGGCGTGGCCTACCGGAAGCAGGGCAAGATCGGTCTGAGCGTGAAGCATCTGCGGCGCGCTCAGCGGGTGCAACAGAGGGTCGAACGTGAGCGGGCCCGCGAACGCATAGGAGCGTCGGGTGACGCGGGACTCAAAGCGCTCCGCTGGAGCCTGATCGGCCTCGCAGCGCTGGCGCTGTTCGTGATCCTGCAACGCCAGGGCCTGATCTAGCGGTTCGTCATCCGCGCAGCAACACCTCGGGCCGCTCCACTCCCTCTACTTCGACCTTCGGCCAGAGGGGATCGTAGGTCAGCAACTCGAGCCGCTGGTGGGTGAGCAGCACCGTGTCCTCCACCTTGATGCCGGGCAACGAGGGGTTCCAGGCGTAGGCGGCTCCGTCGACGACCACACGCTGCTCCACGCCCGTAGCGAGGAAGTCGCGGGTGAAGTAGCCGGTGGGACCGCCCTGGTGGTGGTGTTTCCAGGCGAGCGGGTGGTGGTGTTCGGCATAGGCGTTCTGCAGGGCGAGCAGCACATCGCGCATGAACCGGCCGTGGCGGGTGGCCTGCAAGGCGGCAGCTTCGATCTCGAGGAGGGACGCGTAGCGCCTCGCCTCCTGCGGTCCCAGTGGGGTGAAAGCCGCGATCCGGCTCAGGTTGGCGTAGAGGCCGTGGCGCCGTGCGCATACAACGACCATCACCCGCTCGTGGACGGCTTCACCCGACGGGATCGGGTGACGGTAACGTTTCAGCCGCGCGTCCGCGCCGACGAGCAGCAGCGCCGGCTGGATGCCGCGCGACCGCAACGCGACGGCGACCCTGCCGGCGATCTCGTGTTCGCTGGGCCCGGGCTCGAGCTCTCGCATCACGTCCCCAACCGCCTGCGCGGCGTCCGCTCCTAGGCTCCGGTAGCGGTCGAGCTCCTCGGGCAAAAGCGGCACCCGCAGCTGCCAGAAGTCGTGTAGTCGGGTTCCCGGGGCGCACTGATCGGTGAGGGTACGAGCAGGATCGGCCAGCGCCTCTCTCGCCTCGTTCAGGGCGTTGGGCTCTTCCCATGGGAGGTAGGCGCAGGTGAGGCCCGCCGGCATCTCCTCGTTCTCGAGCCGGTCACGTTCGAACTCGGGCATGAACAGTCGTTCCTGATCGCGGGTCACCAGGATGCTCGCGACGGGCGGATCCGTGAGCGAGACGAGGGGATCGCCTCCGCAAAGGAGCCAGGAGACGTTACCGCTCGTGGTGAAGAAGGCGGCGTCGGCGTCCCGTTGGTGCAGGAGCCTGCGTACCCGCTCGAGCTTCACTTCAAGTTCGCCGGCCACGCTCAAGGATACAGGGTCGAAGTAGCACGTCCCGGCCGCGCCAGGAACGCGCGGCCGGGACGGCTGTCGGGGCGGTCGAAAAGGGTCAGGCCCTTCGAGCCGCCTTCACTATCCAGAGCAGAACGATCGCCCCCAGGATCGCCACCAGCAGGCTGTAGATGTTGAAGCCGGTAACTCCGGCGGCACCGAATGCCCGGAAGATGAAACCGCCGATGACGGCGCCTATGATCCCGACGATGATGTCGAGGAGCAGACCCTGGTCCGTTCTCACGATCATGCTGGCGATCCAGCCAGCCAAGGCCCCGAAGATTATCCACAACAGAATTCCCATCGTGTCCTCCCCTCGCGGCCGATTATAGGGACGGGTGCGACCATCACACCCGCCTGCGACACGATTAGTCAGTCGTGACCGATAGGGAGTTCACGCCCCTCCACCGCCGAGCGGTAGCAGGCGTCGATGATCTTCACCCGCCTCAGGCCCGCCAGTGCGGGAGCATGATCGACCTTCTCGGCCTGGGCGGCGGCGACGAAGTTCCGGACGACGGCCCGGTGGCCCTCACCCTTGCGGACTTCCGGGCTCAGCACCGCCGGCACCCCAGCGGCGTCGGTGTAGATGCGCAGGGTGTCCTGCCAGTTGTAGTTGCGAACGCGAATTTCGGCCCCGCCCTGGGTACCGAACAGCGTCACGCCGAAGTCGTCGTTGGAGCCACCGTATACGGCCCAGCTGGCCTCCAGGTTGACGGTGCCGCCGTCGCCGAGTCGCAGGAACGCCGTAGCCAGGTCCTCCACCTCGTACGCCGAGCCGACCGTCATCTTCTTGGTCCCCGAGAAGCCGCGGCCGCGCGGCCCGAGCTCGGCATAGGTAGCGGCGCTCACCGTCCTCACCTCCGGCTCGTCGAGCAGGAAGAGGGCGAGGTCCAGAACGTGTACGCCCAGGTCTATGAGGGGACCGCCGCCGGCCATCTCGCGTGAGGTGAACCAGGAACCGAGTCCGGGGATGCCACTCCTGCGCATCCAGGTGGCCTTCACGTGATAGATGCGTCCCAGCTGCTCCTGGTCGAGGAAGCGCCTGAGCAGCTGGACGTCGCCGCGCTGCCGGTGGTTGAAAGCAACGTGCAGAACCTTGTCGGCCTCCACCGCGGCGCGCACCATCGCTTCCGCCTCGCCGGCATCACGCGCCAGCGGCTTCTCGCAGAGTACGTGCTTGCCGTTCTCCAGCGCTGCGATCGTGATGGGCGCGTGCAGGTGGTTGGGGGTGCAGACGCTCACCGCGTCCAGTTCGTCGAGCGCCACGAGGTCTCGGTAGTCGCTGAAACGGTGAGCGATCCCGTACTCGTCGGCCAACTCCTGAAGGCGGTCCTCCTCGAGACCGGCGAGGCCTTTGATCTCGACCTGCGGCAGCTGCCGGTAACCGTCGAGGTGCTGCTCACCTGCCCAGCCCAGGCCCACGACTCCGACTCGCAGCTTCCGTTCGTGTGAATCACCCATCACGCCTCCAGGTCGAGCGGCTCTTCTGCGCCCCAGCCGCCGACGGTATCACAGCCGAGGCGCCGGACCGCCACCTGCACGGGAGGCCCGTCGCCTCTTCGCCGGCTACTCCACCGTCACGCTCTTGGCCAGGTTCCTGGGCTGATCCACGTCACGGCCAAGCCGGCAAGCGGTCTCGTACGCCAGGAGTTGCAGCGCCACGACGTTGACGATCGGCGACAGCAGTTCGTGCGTCTCGGGCACCGTTATCAGATGGTCGGCATGGGCTCCGATATACCGGTCGTTCGGGTTGGCCAGCGCTATGACGATTCCGTCGCGCGCCCGGACCTCCTGCAGGTTCGAGACCGTCTTCTCGTAGAGGGTCGACTTCGTCGCTACTGCCACCACGGGGATGGAGGCGTCTATCAGCGCGATCGGCCCGTGCTTCATCTCGCCGGTGGCGTACGCCTCCGCATGGATGTAGGAGATCTCCTTCAGCTTGAGCGCTCCTTCGAGTGCTGTCGGGAAGTTGATCCCCCTCCCCAGGAAGAGGTAGTCGCGCCTGTCCTTGAACGCCTCGGCGATCGCTGCGATCTGCTCTCGAGCCGTGATGGCCTCCTCGACGAGCGCCGGCAGCCGCCTCAGCTCGGTGATGATCTCGGCCGCGCCCGGCCCGCTCAGCGTGCCTCTTCGCCTGGCCAGCCAGAGCGCCAGCAGCTCGAAGGCCGCGAGCATCGCCGTGTACGCCTTCGTGCTGGCGACCCCGATCTCGGGCCCGGCATGGATGTAGAGGATGTCGTCCACCTCGCGGCTCATGGAGGAGCCTTTGGCGTTGAGGATCGCCAGGGTCCTCGTCCCGCGCCGCTTCGCTTCGCGGAGCGCCTCGAGAGTGTCGATCGTCTCTCCCGACTGCGACACGGCTATGCAGAGTGTCCGCTCGTCCACCACCGGTTCCCGGTAGCGGAACTCGGAGGCGAGCTCCACTTCTACCGGGAGGCGGGCAAGCCGCTCGATCAGGTACTCGCCCACCAGACCGGAGTAGTATGCGGTACCGGCAGCCGTGATGACGATCCTGTCGATGCCTATCGGGTCGAGGCCCAGGCCCAGGTCGACGTCGCTGTCTCCCGCTACGATGCGCCCGCCGATCGTGTCCTGCAGGACCCTCGGCTGCTCGTAGATCTCCTTGAGCATGTAGTGCTCGAAGCCCCCCTTCTCGGCAGCCTCGGCATCCCAGTCGACTCGCGCTACCTCCCGCTCCTGCGGTTCCCCGTCGAGGTCGGTGATGGTCACGCCCTCGGGCGTTGCCAGCGCCATGTCGCCGTCGTGGAGGAAGATCATGTCGCGCGTGTAGGGGAGCAGCGCGGGCACGTCGGAGGCGAGGAACGTCTCCCCCTCCCCGAGGCCCACCACCATCGGACTCGTCGACCTCGCCGCCACGATCACCCGGTGATCGGCGTGCGACACGACCACTGCGAAGGCGCCGGAGACTTCGCCGAGCGCCGCCCGCACCGCGGCTACCAGATCGCCCTCGTAGTGCTCCTCGATCAGGTGGACCAGCACCTCGCTGTCGGTTTCCGAGCTGAAGCTGTGCCCGGCGGCCTGCAACCGCTCTCGGAGGTCCAGGTAGTTCTCGATGATCCCGTTGTGGATGAGCGCGAGCTTGCCGTCCTCCGAGAGGTGGGGGTGGGCATTGCCGTCGCTGGGTCGTCCGTGAGTGGCCCAGCGAGTGTGGCCGAGGCCCAGCGTCCCGGCCGGTGTCCTCTCGCCGAGCGCTTCGCGTAAGGCGCCCAACTTCCCTGCGCGCTTGACGACATCGAGTCTCGCCGACCCGTTGCCGCCCGCGACGACCACGCCTGCCGAGTCGTAACCCCGGTATTCGAGCCGTTGCAGACCGTCCATGATCACTTCAGCCGCCTGCCGGTGACCTACGTATCCAACTATTCCGCACATCGTCCTGGTGTCGCTCCAGTCGTTCCGTTCGTCCCGGAGCTACTGCCCGGGACGTCGTCGAGACGCCGCGCCGACGCGTACACGCCGGTGCGTCGCGTCGCCTCAGCCTCGGTCTCTGAGGACCGTCGATAGCCTGGTTCGGGTCGGGCAACCCGCGTTCGACCCATACGACTCGCGAGTGAGGGGTCGTCTCAGGAGGGGCCCGCAGACTTGTGCGCCCACTTCGGGCGCGCTCGCGTTTTGAGCGCCTTCAGGCGCCTATCCTCCGGCAGCAGCGGTAGTGTCGCCGCTCGCCCCGGAAGCCCTCCACCTCGTCACCTGACCGCTCGGAACATCCCGGCCAGGGCTTGCGCTACCTCGCGACAAACGAGTTCGCTCCCTTTACCTCCCTTCCCAAGGCTGCCCCACGACCAGGTAGGAGTGGAGGAGCCTTACCACCTGGCTGCGCCGGGGGCCAATGTCGCCCTGGCGCTCCAGGAGAGGATAGAGCAAGATATCACGCCCCTCACGCAGCACCCGTGAACCGGCCACCGCGTCTCCGACCGCTCCCGGGAGTTGCTGCGGGGGGTAGATGATCTGGCCGAGGGAGTTGCGTTCGATGGGCATCGAAACCGCGGTGCTGAGGACCAGCACGGCGCCCAGCAGCGCGCCGCCGATCCCTCCCAGCAGGGCGTAACGACCCGATTGCAGCCGCCGGCGCCGCCCCAGTCTCCGGGCCAGCAGCGAGATCACCAGGCCGGCGAGTAGCGCTACGGCCACCGACAACACGGGGCTCACCTCCCCGATCAACAGGAGCGGCCGCAGCAGCAGGACACCGCCTACACCGAGGAGGAGGCCGCTGAGGCGCCGTTCGGCGCCCAGGGCGACGAACACCGCGAACAGCAGGGCCAGTAGGAGATCCAACCAGGTCATCGGTCGCGGATATCGTAGCCGCGCTGCCTCAGCGTCTGGATGACATTCTGCATATAGTCGTCTACCTCTTCGTCACGCAGCGCCCGCTCCTCGTGCCTGAAACGTAGCCTCAGTGCGACGCTGCGCTGGCCCTCCGGTATCGAAGCCCCGCGGTAGACGTCGAACGGTTCGACCGATTCGAGCAGCTTACCGGCGGCGGCGCCCACGGCGGCCGCCAGATCTCCGTAGCTCACCTCCAGCGGAGCGACGACGGCTATATCGCGTTCGGCGTGCTGCTGACGCGGGATCTCCGCCACCTGCACAGGCCGCCTCTCGAGCGGGAGGTCGAGTTCAGCCAGGTAGGTGTCCCTCAACTCGAAACGGGCTGCCACTTCCGGATGGAGGCGACCGGAGTAGCCCACGGGCCTGCCGTTCCAGAGGACCTCGGCCGAGATGCCGGGGTGCAGGGGCGGAAAGAGGCAGGCCCGCATCTCGAGCCTCGAGTTGCGCCGTTCGGCCAACCTTTCCAGAAGCCCCTTGAAGAGGAAGAAGTCGAGCTCCCTGCCCTCCTCCCAGCCCGGTTCGATCCAGGGGCCGGTGGCCAGCAGCGCGACCCGCTCGATCTCTTCCTCCAGGAACACCCGGCCGATCTCGAAGAGGGCGAGCGAGGTGAGTGACCGGTTCAGGTTGGCTGCTGCCAGCAGGCCGGGGTAGAGAGCCGTGCGCAGCACGCTCCTCTCGACCCCCTGGGGATCGCTGAGCCTGACCTGGGCGGCGGGCGCCTGGGCCTTGGAGAGCTCGGCATCCGAAGTGAATACGTAGCCGATCGCCTCCTGGAACCCGAGTCCCGCGATCTCGTGACGCAACTCTCGGTGGGTGGGATCGGTCCGCGGGGGCACGAAGTGCATGGGCGGTACGGTCTCGCCTATGTGCTCGTAACCGTGGAGTCTCGCCACCTCCTCCACCAGGTCCTCTTCGATGGAGAGGTCGAAACGCCAGCTGGGCGGCACCACCCGCCAGGCGTCGTCCGCGTCCTGGCTCACCTCGCAGCCGAGCGCCTCCAGGTACCGGCGCTGCATCGGGCGCGGCACCTCGAAGTCCATCAGGAAGTGGACTCGCGACGGACGGTAGTGGATCGGGGCGGGTTCGAACGTCTTCCCCACCCAGCTGACACCGGGGTGGAGTTCGCCGTGGGCGAGTCGTGCGATCAGCGTGGCGGCTCGCGCCGAGGCGAGACGGGACAGGTTCGGGTCGACGCCACGCTCGAACCGGTAGTGGGCGTCGGTAGAGATGCCGTGGCGCTTGGCCGTGCGCCTGATACCCACCGGGTCGAAGAACGCGGCTTCGAGCGCGACAGAAGTGGTTGCTGCCTCGACACTCTCCGCCAGGCCGCCGATGACTCCCGCCAGGCCGATCGCCTTCGAGCCGTCCCCTGACGGCGTTGCGATGACCAGGTCGTGAGCCGAGAGCTCGAGCTCGTCGCCCGTGAGCGTGACGAGCTTCTCCCCTTCCCGCGCACGCCTCACCTGGATGGTGCCGTTCGAGAGTTCGGCTGCGTCGTAGGCGTGCGAAGGCTGGCCGAGCTCGAACGTGACGTAGTTGGTGACGTCGACTATGTTATTGCGGGGCCGCAGCCCGACGCTGGCGAGCCGGCGCTGCAGCCAGAGAGGGCTCGGCGCCACGGTGACCCCTTCGATGCGTCGCAGGCTGAAGGCAGGGCAGCCGTGAGCGTCGGCGACCTCGATCTCGAGCCCGTCGTCGAGCCGGGGATCGCCCGGGTCCAACCCTGCAGCCGGGTGCCGGTAGCCAACGCCCAGCTTGGCGGCGAGGTCGCGGGCGACCCCCAGGAGGCTGAAGGCGTCGGCGCGGTTGGCCGTGAGCTCGAGCTCCAGCACCTGGTCGGCGGGCCAGGCGCGAGCGAGGTCGGTGCCCGGTTCGAGATCGGCAGGCAGTTCGATGAGGCCACCGGCGTGGTCGAAGACGCCCAGCTCGCGGGGCGAGAGGAGAACGCCGTCGCTGTCGACGCCGGCCATCCGGCGCTTCTCGACGGTGCCGCCCAAGGCCGGGAGGAAGGTCCCCGGCGGGGCGTAGGCGGTCATCATCCCTTCGGAAGCGTTGGGCGCTCCGGTCACGACGGTGCGCCGGGCTATCCCGTCGAAGATCGTAGCGACCAGCAGGTGGTCGGATCCTTCGACCGGCGCCAGCGAATCGACCCGCACGGCCAGGGTTCCATTAGCCGCGCCCGCGTACGGGTGCACCGATTCCACCGCCAGGCCCAGCCCATCGAGCAGCCCGACGACCTCGTCGACCGGCGGCAGCTCCTCGATGAACTCCTGCAGCCAGCTGTAAGGCACCTTCATCGGTAGCTCCTCACACTTCCCCCTGGAACTGACGCAGCAACCTCATGTCACTCCCGTAGAAGGAGCGGATGTCGGGGATGCCGTAAGGGATCAGCGCCAGCCTCTCGATGCCGAAACCGAAGGCGAAGCCGGTAACGCCTTCGTACCCGACCGCCTCGAATACGTTCGGATGCACCATGCCGCACCCGCCCAGTTCCAGCCACTCCTCTCGGCCCGTACGGGGGTGACGCCACCAGATGGCGAACTCGCCGCCGGGCTCGACGAACGGGAAGAAGGCGGGCTGGAGCCGAGTCCTCGTTCCCGGCCCGAAGAGGGCGGTGGCCATCTCACGGATGGCGCCCTTGAGGTCGGCCATGGTGATCCGCTCCCCGACGACCAGTGCTTCGAGTTGGTGGAACTGCGCCTCGTGGGTCGCGTCGACCGCCTCGTTCCGGAAGACCTTCCCCGGTACCACGACCTTGAACGGCGGTTCGTGGCTCTCCATGTAACGCACCTGCATCGGGCTCGTGTGGGTTCTAAGGAGCCTGCCGTCCGTCGTCCAGAACGTGTCCTGGGCGTCGCGAGCCGGGTGCTCCTCGGGGAAGTTGAGGGCGCCGAAGTTGTAGTGGTCGGTCTCCAGCTCGGGACCGGTGACGACCTCGTAGCCCAGTGACGTGAAGACGTCGAGAAGCCGGTTCGTCACCTTGGTCATCAGGTGAAGACCACCGGGCTTGAAGCGGAGGCCGGGGAGTGTGACGTCCACGCTCTCTTCGGCGAGGCGGGCCTCGAGCTCCTCGCGCTCGAGCTCGGCGCGACGCGCCATGATCGCTGCCTCGAGCTCCCCCTTCAGGACGTTGAGCTCGCGGCCCGCTTCGCGCCGCTCCTCTGGCGGCAGCTCGCCCAACGCCTTGAGGCGCTCGGTGATCTCGCCCTTCTTGCCCAGGAGACGTACCCGCAACGCCTGCAGCTCGCGCTGGTCCAGGGCTGCGCGTATCTCCGTGAGTGCTTCTTCTCGCATGCTTCTCCTCCACGGACGGCTCGCTGGGCCCAAAAAAAACACTACCCGTCAAGGGCAGCGTCATGCGGGCGCGGATCGGCTCCGCGCTAGCCGATAAAGGGCGAAGCCGTCTCGCTTGCCATGGGATGGAGTGTAGCCCCGGTCACGAGGGGTGTCAACAGCGCTTCGACGCCGACGACCGGGCCGGCCAGCGCGGATGGCGGCGCGCCATCCGCGCTGCGAGTTCGTACCAGCCGCCTACCGGGCGACTTGTTCGAGAGACACAGACCAACTGCGGCCCAACCGATACGGTTGGTCACACAGACCCACGAGGACCCGGTCAGGAGTCGCCGGTACCTTCCACAAGGAGGAGCAGATGCAACGCTGGGCGATAGCGCTCGACGGAGATACTCGCCGACGGCTTACGGAGGAGCAGCTGGAACTCGGTACGGAGCTGCACGATCTCGACGGCAGGAAACTGCTCGTCTTCCGTGACAGGTTCGTGTGCCTGCGGGTCGCGCGCGCCGCCGGTACCGAAGTGATGCAGTATCAGGAGCCGGAAACGGCCCCTGCCGCCTAGCCGCTGCTGTCACTCGCGAACGCCGGGCTCCCGCCCGGCGTTCTTCCGGGTTCGGACGCCGTCTCGGGTCATACCTCGGCATCGGCCGCGCTGAACACGTCGCAGAACCAACCACCGGCATAGGGCACGGTGTCGTAGGTGGTTCCCGACACCGGCACCACTCGCTCCTGGCCCCACCGGCGGGCCGCGGCCTCGTCTTCGAACGGCCCCACCATCGTCGATGTCCCCTGCCACCCGTCGGGGGCAGTAGGCAGGCTAAGCTCCCTCGTGGTTCCGCGGCGATCTCGAACCACCCGGTAGTAGGCGTAGTCGGCCACGGCCGCTTCCACCGCCTGCCCCATGAGTTCGTCGAGCCGCTCGAGTTGATCGCGCCGTGGGCCGGGGAAGGCCAGCATCAGCAACTCCTCTCCCACCTCCGCCTCGAAAAGCCGCTGATCGTCGAGCACCGCCCCGAGAGGCTCGGCCGCAAGCGTCTTCAGGCGGCGGTCGACCCGCATGACCGGCAACGAGCAGAGCATCATGTAGCTCAACGGCTCTTCTCGCTTCAGGATGTCGAGGTCGAGTCCTGCCGCCTCGGCCCGGCTGCGGGCACCGGCATCCGGTTGGTGACTGTCCAGATCGATCATCGGCCCCTACCGTAACGGAGGCGAAGGCGGCGGTCAGGCAGCTGGCGCCAGCTTTTCCTCGAAACGTCCGGGGAGCGCAGGTTCACTCAGCAACTCGGCCAGGGCGCGCATCAGCCTGAGGTAGTGCTCGACACGGGCGTTCTCTCCCATCAGCCCCAGGCGCCAGATGCGACCGGCGAACTCGCCCAGCCCTCCCGCCACCGTTATCCGGAACCGATCACGCAGCTGGGCCCGCAGAGAGGCGTCATCGAGGCCCTGGGGGAGACGCAGGGTGAGCACCGTGGGTAGCCGCACCTCGGCCTCGACCAGCGGCTCGAACCCGTACTCCTCGAGGGCCGCCAGGAGGACTCTTCCGAGGTGCTCGGCGCGCGCACGACGGGCCGGCATCCCCTCCTCGAGAGCGGCTTCGATCGCTTCCCCGGTCGCCCAGTGAAGCTGCACCGGGATGGTGTGATGGTAACGGCGTCCCCCCGAAGGCTCCCAGTACTCCCTCATCCCCAGAGCGTCGCTGTACCAGCTCGCTACCGGCGTTTCGCGCGAGCCTATGCGCTCCATGGCCCTGCTGCTGAAGACCACGGGAGCGAGTCCCGGTGGAGCCGAGAGGCACTTCTGTGAGCCGGTGAAGGCGTAATCGATAGCCCACTCGGCCATCCGGAAGGGCAGCATGCCGACGGTGGTGACGGCGTCGACGGCGAACAGGGCTCCGACCTCGGCGGCTACCTGGCCAAGCTCGGGAACCGGGTTGAGTACGCCGCTGCTGGTCTCTCCGTGCACGACCGCCATCAGACGCGGCTCACAGGCCCGGGCCGCGCTGCGGACCACGTCCAGGTCGATGGCGGAACCTAGCGGGAATCTGACGGGGTGAACGCGGGCTCCGACCCGTCCGGCCATCTCCACCATCCGCTCGCCGAACACACCGTTGGAGACGACCAGGACGGGCTCGCCAGGCTCGACGAGGTTCATGAAACCGGCTTCCATCGCCAGCGAGCCCGTTCCCGAGAGCAGCGCCGCGAAGGAGTCGGGACCGCTTCCGTAGAGCTCCTTCGTAGCGGCGGCGATCTCGTCGTTGTAGGCGAGTACCTCGTCGTCGAGGTGACTCCTCATCGGCCAGGCCAGGGCTGCGAGGGCACGCGGATGGATAGGGGTCGGCCCGGGGGTGAGGAGCAGGACCTCCTCTTCGACCGCCTGTCGGTTGAAGCTCATCTGTCACCCGTCTCTCGAGCCCGCGGCTCGGCAGCTTCGGGGCCTTGCTCCCTGGGACTGGGTCGGCTTGCAGCCCAACGAAAAACGACCGCCCGGCTGGCGGTCATCCAAGGTGGCGGGCTGCCGCATCGCTGCGGACTCCGCCGCTCAGGTAGCTCGGCCCATCTTCATGCCCCGGAGTCTACAGGAGTCGTCCTGCTAGCGGAAGTCTAGCTGTTCACACCGGCTTGAGGCCGTGGTGATGGCGTTGCTATAATTCCTGTCGGTAATTTCCCGACCGACACCCTGTTGCGTCGCATCAGGAAGAGTCTCTTTTCGGGTGGGTGCCTGGGACCCATCTTTTTTTATTGGGCTTTCTCGCAGTCGGGATGAGGAGAAGATGCAGGAGGTAGCATGGATCTGGGGCGAGCGGCCGAAGAAGTCCTCACACCGCTGGGTTTCGAGGTGCTCGAGCTGACGATCAGTTCGAAGGGCAGCGAGAAGCGGTTGCTGTTACGCATCGACCGCCTCGATGAGGAGACCGTTTCCATAGACGACGTGGCGGTCGCCTCCGAAGCCTTCGGACTCGAGCTAGACAGGCTCGACCCGTTCGACCGCCCCTACGCCCTCGAGGTGGAGTCCCCGGGCCCCCAGAGACCGCTGACCCGGGCGCGACACTTCGAGCGCTTCCACGACCTCCTCGTCAAGGTGCGGGCCGGCGACCAGGCGTTCACCGGAAGGGTGGTCGGGGTCGGCGAAGAAGCCGTCACCTTCGAAGTGGGCAAGGAGGAGAAGGTGGTGAGGTTCAGCGACCTCGACAGCGCCAGGCTCGCCGAATGGCCCAAGGAGCCTCGCTAGGGGGAGGCAGGATCGCGGGTTCCTGGTGAAGCGCCGCCGCACGGAACCTGCACGGAGTTGCTCGAGAGTAAGTCTGAGCGGCGCCACAACCGAATAGGAGTTAGGTATGAACAAAGATTTCATGGATGCACTCAATCAACTCGCCGCAGAGCGGAACTTGGACCGCGACCAGCTGCTCACCTCGTTCGAGGAGTCGCTGGAGCAGGCCTTCGAGCGCAACGTCGAACCGGGCAAGCAGATCGAGGTGACCCTCGATCCCGAGACCGGTGAGATGGAGGTGCTCGTCGTCCGCCGGGTGGTCGAGGAGGTCGAGGACCCCGACAAGGAGATAAGCCTGGAGGAGGCCCTCGAACTCGACGAGTCGGTGGAAGTGGGGATGGAGATGGAGTTCCCCGTCGACCCCGACAAGTTCACTCGGATCGCCGTGCAGACTACCAAGCAGGTGATCACCCAGAAGATCCGCGAAGCCGAGCGGGCGATCGTCTTCGAGGAGTACAAGGACCGTGCCGGCGACGTGCTCACCGCGGTGGTCTCGCGCACCGACAACAAGCGCAACGTGTTCGTCGACCTTGGCCGAGGCGAGGCGATAATGCCGCCCAAGGAGCAGATCCAGGGCGAGCGCTACATGGTGGGCATGAGGGTGAAGGTCTACGTGGCCAAGGTGGAGCTGTCCAGCCGCGGGCCGTCGATCCTGGTCTCGCGCGCCGCGCCGCAACTGCTCGAGTACCTGATGCGCCAGGAGATCCCCGAGGTAGCGGACGGCACCGTCGAGATCAAGGCCGTAGCCCGCGAGGCGGGACAGCGCTCGAAGGTGGCCGTCACCAGCACCAACCCGAACGTCGACCCGATCGGCGCCTGCATCGGCCATCGCGGTTCCCGGATCCAGGCGGTTACCGCCGAGTTGCAGCGCGAGCGAGTCGACATCATCATGTGGGACTCGGTTCCCCGCGAGTTCATCCGTAATGCTCTTTCTCCCGCGAAGGTGGGTACCATCGAACTGGACGCCGACGCCGGAGAGGCGAAGGTCCTGGTAGGCAGCGACCAGCTCTCGCTGGCGATCGGCAAGGGCGGCCAGAACGTCCGGCTGGCCGCGAAGCTCACCGGTTTCAAGATCGACCTGGTGCCGTCCGAGACCGTCAGCGACCTCGACGCGGCTCTGCAGGCGGTAGCGTCGCGCGGCACCGAAACGGTAGCCACCAGCGACACCAAGCGGGCCGCCTTCGATGCGCTCTTCAGCGCCAGCCCCGACGCCGATTCTGGCGAGTCCGACGAGTCGGAAGAAGCGGTCGATGCCGCTGCCGAAAAGGTGAGCGCCGAGGGCGAGGAGGCGACCGCCGAGGGCGCCAGGGAGGAAGTGGCCAGCGATCCCGAGAAGACCCCGGAGGGCAAGTCCTGATCGTGCCCGCTACCCCGACCCGCCACGTTCCTATGCGCCGCTGCGTCGTCTGCCGCAGCTCCAGGCCGCAATCGGAACTCATCCGCTTCGCACGAGATGAGGCGGGCGACTG
Organism: Trueperaceae bacterium; assembly: GCA_036381595.1. NCBI lineage: Bacteria > Thermotogati > Deinococcota > Deinococci > Trueperales > Trueperaceae > Trueperaceae bacterium. The sequence continues at coordinate 66,530 of DASVCN010000012.1, forward strand.
GCGTCTCGACCCGCGGAAGCGGGCCGGCGGCAGAGGCGCCTGGGTGTGTCACCGGGCGGAGTGCCACGAGCGCAAGGCACTCGGTCGGGCCTTCCGGGCGCAAGCACCGGAGGTAGCCGCACAACTGGCTGCACTCGATTCGGCGGCAGATCTGGAGAGCAAGAAAACGAGAACGTCCCAGAACGGAGGGAACGGTGGCTGAGAAGATACGCATCTACCAACTGGCCAAGGATTTGGGCCTGGAATCGAAGGCGTTGCTGGATATCCTCGACGAGATGGGGGTCGAGTACAAATCGCACTCGAGCACCCTGGAGGCCGACACGGCCGACACGATCCGCCAGCTCGTCGCCGACGAGGGTGGGGCTCCCGAGGCCGATGCTGCGTTGGAGAAGGCCAAGGACGCGCAAGCGCGGGCCGATACCGAGACCGAGAGTGGCGAGGCTGAGAAGACCGCCCCGCAACAGGGCGGAAAGCAGCCGGCGGCCAAGCCTTCGGCTGGCGGTACCGCCGCCGTTGCCGAGAAACCGGAGACCGCAGCCAAGGCCGAGCCGAAGGAACAGGCGCCAACCCGGGCGCCGGTCGTGACGGTGATGGGTCACGTCGACCACGGTAAGACCACCCTCCTCGATCACATCCGCAAGACCAAGGTCGCAGAGCGTGAAGCGGGCGGCATAACGCAGCACATCGGCGCCTACCAGGCCGAGACGGCGCAGGGGGTGATCACGTTCCTCGATACCCCGGGGCACGAGGCGTTCACCTCGATCCGTCAGCGCGGAGCGAGCGCCACCGATATCGTCGTGATCGTGGTGGCGGCAGACGACAGCATCATGCCGCAGACCCGCGAGGCGATCGCCCACGCGAAGGCTGCTGGAGTGCCCATCATCGTTGCGGTCAACAAGATCGACCTGCCGCAGGCGAACCCCGACAAGGTCAAACAGGACCTGATGCAGGTCGAGCTCGTGCCCGAGGAGTACGGTGGCGATACCATCGTGGTCCCGATCAGCGCCGTGCAAGGCACCGGGGTCGACGACCTGCTCGAGATGATCAGTCTCGTCGCAGAGGTCGAGGACCTGCGGGCCTCGGCCGAAGGACCCGCCAAGGGGGTAGTGATCGAGTCGATCCTCGACAAGAGGGCGGGCGTGCTGGCGACCGTGCTGATCCAGGAGGGCACCCTGCGGGTAGCGGACTACATAGTGTGCGGGGAGGCGTGGGCGAAGGTGCGCCGCCTCACCGATCACGCCGGAAAGACGGTCGAGTCGGCCGGACCCTCGGTACCGGTCCAGATCCTCGGTTTCTCCGAGCAGCCTCAGGCGGGCCAGAAGGTGGAAGCGGTTGCCGACGAGCAGACCGCCAAGCAACTCGCCACCGAGCGCAAGGGGCGACGCGAGGAGGAGGAACGTGACCTCATCGGCAAGAAGAACGTCACGCTGGCCGACCTCTTCGGCAAGAGCAAGGTCACGACGATCAACCTGATCCTCCGCGCCGATACCCAGGGTTCGCTGGAGGCGATCAAGGGAGTGCTGGCCAAGGAAGCCGAAGTCACCGACGAGGTCGACCTCGACGTCATGCTCGCCGACGTGGGCGCCCCCACCGAGTCCGACCTGCTGCTCGCCTCCACCGCCGACGCCACCGTCATCAGCTTCGGCGTCAACCCGCCCGGCTCGGTCATCAAGTCGGCCGAGCGCAAGGGGATCCCGCTCAAGAGCTACAAGATCATCTACGAGCTGATCGAGGACGTGCAGCGGATGATCCGGGGCCAGATCGAACCCGAGTACGAGGAGCGCGTCATCGGCCACGCCGAGGTGCGTCAGGTGATCCGCGTACCCCGGAGCGGCAACATCGCCGGCTCCTACGTTACCGACGGAGTGATCCGCCGTAATGCCAAGGCCAGGGTGAGCCGCGGGGGCCGCGAGGTCTACAAGGGCTCGATCTCTCAGCTGCGGCGCTTCAAGGACGACGTCCGCGAGGTCGCTCAGGGGTTCGAGTGCGGCATCAACCTGCAGAACTACGAGAACGTCCAGGAAGGCGACATCATCGAGGCGTACGAGATGGTCGAGGTTCCCGTCTGACGATGAGCACACCTGCCGTCAGGAACCTTCTGCCGGTCCTCTGCCTGCTCGCCGGCTCGCTGTGCCAGTGGGTCAGCTGGACGCTGACGAGCGAGCCGGCGAGGCTCGGCATGGGCGCTCCAGTTCCGCTGAGCTGGGAAGCCGGACAGTCGGGCGGGATCGCCGGCCTATCCGGCTATGGCGGGATCGATACGGAGAGGCCGCGGCTCTGGCAGAAGGCGCCGCGCCCCGTGTCATGGGTACTCCGAGCGACGCGTTGGGTGGTACCGGTGGGCGGGCAGGAGCGTCTCCTCATGTGGGGCCGGCTGCTGCTCGAAGGTGGTTGAGCGCCGGCGACGGCTCCCACTTCGCCGCTCCGCTGGCGGCGCTCCACCCCGCAGCACTCGGAAGCTGACTTAGGAGAATCGATGAACCGAAGAAACGTGACAGCTGTCGTCGTCCTGGCGGCGATCCTGCTGTCGATCCTCTACATCTGGCAACCGTGGGTCCCCGGCCAGTCGAGCCTGAAGCTGGGCCTCGACCTGCAGGGCGGACTGCGCGTGGTCCTGCAGTCCGACCAGCCGAATCCGGCGGCAGAAGACATGCAGACGGCTCGCAGCGTCATCGAGAACCGCGTGAACGAGTTCGGCGTCTCCGAACCGCTCATCCAGACCGCCGGCGGTGACCGCATCGTCGTCGAACTTCCCGGCCTCTCGGCCGACGAGCAGGATCGCGCTCTCGACCTGATAGGTCAGCAAGCGGTCCTCGAGTTCAGGCTGGTGGAACAGCAGGCGAACGACGTGCCGGTTCAGATGCTGACCCTCGAGGACCTCGAGGAAACGCGCTTCACCGGCGAGATCATCCGTTCCGCCCGGGCCGACTTCAGTCCTCCCGGAAGTGGAGTGATCGGGCCGATCGTCCTGTTCGAGATCAAACGTGAGTACGCGGCCGAGTTCGGGGAGTTCACCGCCGGCAATATCGGCCGGCGCATGGCGGTCGTCCTCGACGACAACATAATCACCGCGCCCGCTCTGCAGAGCCGCATCTCGGACTCGGGTCAGATCACCGGCATCGAGTCGCTCGATGAGGCGACAGATATCTCGCTGGTCCTGAGGAGCGGCGCTCTTCCGATCGATCTGCACGTCGAGGAGATACGACAGATCGGGCCTACCCTGGGCCAGGATTCGATAAACGCAGGTGTCACGGCCGGGATCGTTGGCGCCGCGGCCGTCGTCGTCCTCATCCTCCTCTACTACGGGCCGCTATTCGGCGGCGTCCTGACGGTAGGCATCATCCTCGCCATGCTCTTCGTTTTCGGCATCCTCGCCGGACTGGGCGCGGCCCTCACCCTCCCCGGCATCGCCGGCCTGGTGCTCACCCTGGGTGCGGCCGTCGACGGTAACGTGATCTCATTCGAGCGGATCAAGGAGGAGTTGGCGGCCGGCAAGAGCCTGCGACTCTCGATGAAGGCCGGCTTCAACAACTCGCTTTCGGCCATCATCGACGCCAATGTCACCACTCTGCTGGCGGCCGCCGCGCTCTACCAGTACACCACCGGTCCGGTACGCGGCTTCGCCACCACCCTCGCGATCGGTATCGTCGCATCGGTCTTCGTCAACGTCGTCGTCGTGCCTTTCCTGCTCGACGTCCTTACCTTACGAGTGAAACGGCCGATGCTGCCCAAAGGCTTCTACGCTCACGGCATCCGTTTCGTCCGTCAGGCGCCGGTTGTGGTGACCGTGAGCGGCCTGCTGGTACTCGCATCCCTGGGCGGACTCTTCCTCAAGGGTCTTCCGCTCTCCACCGACTTCACGGGTGGAACCAGCATCCTCCTGCGGGTGCCCGACGGCACGACAGTAGGTGACGTGCGAGCGGTGCTCGACGGGCCCGAACTGGAGCAGGTCTCGGCCGAGGGCGCCAACATCGTCGAGGTAACCGACCCGACCATCGAGGGCAACCTCATCTCGGTCCGAGTAGGTGTTTCGGGATCGGCCGAGGCGAGTGAAGAAGTCGCCGACACCCTGGCAACGGCGCTGCAGGCCGACGTACTGTCCGCGGACTTCGTGGGCCCGGCGGTGGGAGCCGATCTGCGCCAGGGAGCGCTCTACGCTGTCGGGGTAGCGTTGGCGCTGATACTGGTCTACGTCGCCTGGCGCTTCTGGCCCAACTGGATCGTGGCCGTCGCCTCCGTCCTCGCGGTCATGCACGACGCAGCCCTGGTGCTGGGCGGGCTCCAGCTGGCCGGGGCCGAGTTCAGCATCCCGGTGCTGGCCGCGCTCCTCTTCGTGGTCGGCTACTCGCTCAACGACTCGATAATCATCGCCGACCGGATCAGGGAGAACCTGCGGAAGGTGAAGGGCAAGGACCACGAGGAGATCGTCGACCTGTCCGTCAACCAGACCCTCTCCCGCACGGTCATGACCTCGGGTACGACTCTGCTTCCGATCCTGGCCCTGTTCTTCCTGGGCGGTTCGGTGTTGCGCGACTTCAGCCTGGCGCTCCTCATCGGCCTCTTCGTGGGAACCTACTCGAGCATCTACATCGTCGGCTGGATCGTCGCCGCCTACCGCAGCCGGAGGACCAGGACGAGGACGGTACGAGGCGCAGCCTGAGAGACAGCTCGTAAGTCCGTTCGAACGATCCGGAGATCCGCCCGACACCTCGAGTGTTGGGCGGATCTCCTTTCGCTGGCCGGTCGACCTTCCTCGGAAGGCGCCTGGAATCCTCCTCGGCGCCTTGGCGGATCTCCTCTTCCCTGCCGGGGAGGAGTTCCCTCGTCAGGGCCGCCATGTGTCTTCGTTCAGGGCACCTCGATGCTCACCTGGCGCAAGACCCTGCCCGAGGCCGAGAGCACCGCCCGCCAGCGCCCCGGCACGACCTCGACGTCGGCGGGCAGCAGCAGAGTGAGTACCGTTCCCTCGTCGGCTTGGGTCACCCAAACGCTCTCCGAGGCGACCTCATCGTTGGCCGGCGAGAACCATTGCACCGCCAACCAGACCGGCTCGACCACGTTGACGAGTTCGACCTCCAGTCGAGGTGTACCTGCATCGACGACCCCGCCAGCGTCCACCTCGAGCCTTTCCGGCAACTCCAGCGGTGCGGGTACCGGCGGGATGTAGAGGGGCCGGCAGGCGCAGAGCAGGAACAGCAGGGACGTTGCCAGGCAGAGGGGAGCGGACCGCGCGACCATCAGAGCGCCTTGGGCACGAGCAGCGCAGCGACGAGAGCCACCGGCGCGGTTTCGGCGCGGAGCACCCTGGCGCCGAGCCCGATGACGGAAGCTCCGCGTGCTTCGAGGGAAGCCACCTCTTCGTCGCTGAAGCCTCCCTCTGGACCGGTGATCACGGTCGCTTCGCCGGTCAGCTCGAGATCGGCGAGCCGCCGCTGCGAACCAGGGTGGGCGACGACGGCCGTTCCGCTCCAGTGGAGCGAGCCGAGGGGAACAGGTTCGTGCACCTGCGGAACGAACGCCCTGCCGCTCTGCTTCGCCGCCTCCTGGGCAACTCGCCTCAGTCGGGCGAGCTTGTTGGCGGAGAGTTCCGGTACGTCCCTGCGGGAGGCGAGTAGCGGTCGGAAACCGCGTGCCCCCAGCTCGGTGCACTGCCGCACCACGTCGGAGAGCTTATCGCCCTTGAGGAGGGAGACGGCTACGCCGATCTCGAGCTCGGGTTCGACGTCGGTGGGGTGCGGTTGACCTAGTTCGACGACCACGCGGCCGGTTTCGACCACTCGCACTACTCCGGGCGCCTCCATACCCCTGCCATCGAACGCTCTGATCTCGCTGCCGGGCGAGACGCGCAGTACCTGGCTGAGGTGAGCGGCCTCTCTGCCGGTGACGGTGCTGATCCCCGACTCGAGCCGGGGCAGGTGGATCCTGTGCCGACGCACCTAGCGCCCCTCGGCCCCACTCCTGCGCGCATGGAGCAGCCGCCACTCGCCCGCTTCGGACCAGCCGTGCAGTTCGAAACTGTCCCGCAGCGCCTCCTCTACCATCGCGGTACGATCGCCGAGGATCCCGGTGAGGAGCAGATGGCCGTTCGGAAGGGTCGCTCTCGCATAGGCCGCCGCCAGTTCGACGTGGAGTTCGGCGTGCAGATTGGCGACGACGACATCGGCAGAGTGCGCCTCATCCAGCGTTCCCGGCTCGAACTGCGCGCGAGAACGATTCAGAGCGGCGTTCGCCCTGGCGATCGGCACGGTCTCCGGATCGATGTCGATGCCCCGGCTCTCGCGCGCCCCCAGGAGGTCGGCGGCGATGGCGAGGATCCCCGACCCGGCGCCGACGTCGAGAACCGCCCGCCGCTCGAGGTCGAGCTCGCAGAGTGCCTCGAGTGCAAGCCTGGTGGTCTCGTGATGGCCCGTTCCGAACGCCATCCCCGGATCGATCCAGAGCGGCTTCTGACCTGCCGAGAGGGTGGCCTGCCGGTGGGTGGGGGCGACTACGAGCGTGCCTGCCAGTACCGGCTCGAGCTCGCGGTAGTAGCGTTCGAGGTAGTCCTCGTCGGCGAGTTCGAGCCAGCGCCCACGCAGAGGGAGTTCGATGGGGTGGTCGAAGTAGCCGATCACCTCTCGCCCCTCCTCCGCCACTCCCCGGCATCCGTACTCCCACAGCGTCGCCGCTTCGGGGCCCTCGAGGCCGAGCTCGGCGTGGGTGCGGAAGGCGAACCTTCCTCCCTGACTCACGCGGTCACCTGAGGTTCGCTCACCCGCTCGTCGCGCGTGATCACCTCGAACCCCAGGCGTTCCCCCTCCCTCAGATAGAAGTCGATGTCGGCGCTGCGGGTGGTCGGTCCCAACGAGGCCCGGTCGAACGCCCTCGTCGCCGTCATGATCATCGTCTCCGCCATGCAGGCGGGGACTAGCCCGTCTCCGAACTGTATGTCTATCTTGCTGCGCATCTCTCCCGGCGGTCGCACCACTCCGCCTGGGATGACGTGGACGCCGGGAACCTCACGAACGTTCTCGTCTACGTCGACCGGCCGGCCGAGGTCGTAGATCCAGGCACCCGGCTTGACGAACTCCTTGCTGATCACCGGGTTGGGGTCGGAGGTGGCGGTGAACACGAGGTCGGCAGCGGCGATGGCCGATATGTGGACGCTCGTTTCGATGCGGGTAAGAGGGAACTTCCGGCGCAGACTCTGTGCGCTGCGCTCGAGTCGCTGCTCGTCGCGGCCGATGAGGATCAGATGACCTACCTCGGGAGCTATGAGCCGGGCGACGCCGAAAGCGACCACGCCATTGGCGCCCACCACTGCCGCCGTGGCACTCCGGAGCGACCCCCCCTCGCGCTGGAAGCGCCTGAGCAGCCCGGGTACGGCAGCCCTCACCGTCGCCGCCGTGTAGGCTCCGCCGTTGGTGATCGCCAGATCCGGCACCGCCTCCTGTACGTCAAGCCCCTTGTTCCCTACGGTGGACCAGAAGGCGCCAAGTCCGAACGCTTCGGCACCGAGGTCGCGCGCCAGCCTGGCGCCCTGGATGGCCATCTTCGTGGCGAGGTCTGGCCGGCTCCTGATCTGCTCCGGGATCATCCCGCCGCCGATCAGCAGAACCCGCAGTTCACGGCCGTCGGACAGGTGGATTCCGGTGATCTCCTCGTATAGCTGGGGCCTGGTGTAGGGCAGGATGCGCAGGACGAGGGCCTCGTCTATGATCCCGCGCTTCACCAACCTCCCGATCCACCCCTGCGAACGGGCCTGCCACAGGTCGCTGAGCCTCATCGGGTGAACCATGAAGGCCGCGCGCACGACGTTGGGATCGAGGCCGCGCACGGGGGGCGGGTCCCCCAGCCTCACCTCGGTACCGTCGAGCATCCGGTTGATGCTCGTCTTGTGGCGCCAGAGCGCCACCACCGAGAGGCCGAGAGCAGCACCGACGTATTGCGGTCCGAGGCCCAGCAGCACGGTTAGCAGGTCGAGGGCGAGGAGCGCGACGAGCGTGGCGAGGGCCACGTAACTGCTTGCCGCCAGGAGGGCGGCGAACACGGCTACCGGGAGGAAGCCGGCGAGGAACGGCAGATCGCCGAACACGACGAGGCCGGCCACTGCCCCCAGGAGAACTCCGTTGCCGCGACCGCGGGGAGTCTTCTCCCGCCAGCCGGGGATCGGCGGGTGGAGGTGCCCGGCGAAGGCCCCGAGCGCACCCCACGGATTGCCCGCGGTGAGCCCCACGGCGGCGAAACCCTTCGAGATGTCCAGGATGAAGGCGGTCACGGCCGCGGTCGGCCCGAGCAGGCGCACCATGTTCTCGACCCCCAGGTTGTGGGCCGAGAACGCGCTGGGATCCTTGCCGGTGAGCCACCGGATCGCCATGCTCCCCAGCGGTAGGGCGCCGATGAGCCAGCCGACCGCCAGAGCCGCGACAGCGAATGTGAGTTCCGAGGACATCTGTGCTCATTGTAATCCGGTGACGGTTTCGGCGCGGGAGCGGATGCCGGTGTCGCCGGCGGGGCCGGCGTCGCCGATCGCCTCGGGGGCCGCGCTTTAGCCGCAACTAATCCCTGGCCCCGACTGGCTGGTTAATTGCCGTACACCTTCGCGCGGCGGAGCCATGGACCGGTCATGCTTACGTACAATGGGGCGAGTGGAAAGCAGGATGCCCCCGCAAAACCTCGAGGCCGAGCAGAGTGTGCTCGGCAGCGTGCTGTTGGACAACGAGGTCTTCTCCCGCATCGAGGGAACGCTGCGGACCGAACACTTCTACAAGGAGGGCCACCGGAAGATCTTCCGGGCGATGGAGCGTCTCTTCCGTCGCGGCGACCCGATCGACCTCGTCACCATCACAGAGGAGCTTCGCCAGAGCGGCGACCTGGAGGGCGTAGGCAGCGTCCCCTATCTGATCGGCCTCGCGGACAGCGTTCCCACGGCCGCCTACGCCGAGAACTACGCCCGCATCGTCGTCGAGAAGGCGATCCTCCGCGAACTGATCTCGACCAGCGGGGCGATCATGCAGAGCGCCTTTGACCAGGCGATGCCGCTCGAGCAGATCCTCGACAAGGCCGAGGCGTCGATCTTCGACATGTCTTCGGCGAAGCGGACCCAGGATTTCCAGGGGATGGGCGAACTGGTCACGGACACCTTCGCCTACATCAACGAGCTGTTCGCCAACCCCGATCCGGTGTCGGGCTTGCGTACCGGCTTCAAGGAACTCGATCAGCTCACGGCCGGGTTGCAACCGTCCAGTCTGAACGTGTTGGCGGCTCGGCCGTCCATGGGAAAGTGCCTGACGAAGGACACACTGTTGGTTGTGCCGGGCAGCGGTGAACGCATCACGATCGAGGAGTTCGTAAGGCGCCGCCTGAGGTGCGTCTACGGGATCTCGAGTACCGGGGCGATACGTCCCACCCGGGTTTCCGACTGGATCGACAGTGGAATCAAGCCGTGCTTCCGCGTCATTACCCGGACCGGTCGCTCGGTCGAGGTGACCGGCCATCACCCGTTCCTGACCCATCGGGGCTGGACGCCCCTTCACGACCTTGGAGTGGGCGACAAAGTAGCCGTCCCACGGCGACTCGCCAGCTTCGGTCAGGTCTCCGACCTGCCCCTGGGAAAAGTTCGTCTCCTAGCCTATTTCATCGCCGGGGGTGGCCTGACCCGCTCTTCCCCGGTCTTTACGAACACCGACCCGGTCATCGTGAACGACTTCACGAGCTTGATCGGCGAGTACTTTCCGGAGCTGCGTTGTCGTGCCAATGGCATCGACATCACCGTCGCCAGAGAGTATCGCCCGGGACAACGCAAGGATCTCCCCAATCCACTGACACTCTGGCTCAGAGAGCACAGGCTCATGGGTAAAGGGGCAGCCGATAAGCGGTTCCCGGATGTCGTCTGGCAGTGGGACCGGGAGCGCATGGTCGAGTTCCTGCGCGTCCTCTTCTCCTGTGAAGGCACCATCTATGCTCTATCCGAGGCTCGTCGGCCGCGCATAGAATTCACCGTTGCTTCTCAAGAGTTGGCCAGGGACGTTCATCACGCACTGGTCCGCTTCGGGATCGTCTCGAAACTGTGGCGCAAGACCGAGCGTTCCTGGCGGGTCGAGATCACCGAACCCGAATCGGTGGATGTCTACGGAACAGAGATCGGATGGCTGGGAGAGAAGGCGAGTCGCTCGTTCAGGCCGCACCCCCTTCGCTTCAGTAACTCGGGACATCTGCCCAACGACGCTTGGCGTGCCGTTCGCGAGGCTGCCGCGGAAGCAGGTCTGTCCCTGTCGGAACTCGCTCGGCGTAGCGGCGAGAACGTGGGTTCGGGCTACAACCCTCACACGGGTCGAGGACTGCCCCAGAAGCGACTCGCGGGATACGCCCAAGTACTCGAGCGAGATGACCTGAGGCAGATATCCCACCCCGACCTCTACTGGGATGACATCGTTTCGATCGAAGCTATCGGTGAGCACCAGGTCTATGACCTCACCGTTCCTGACGGAGCGAATTTCGTAGCGGCCGACTTCTGCGTTCACAACACCTCACTGGCACTCAGCCTCGCGCAGCACGTCGCCCTGCGCGAGGCCAAACCGGTCGGGATCTTCTCGCTCGAGATGTCGGGCCTGCAGCTCGTCACCCGCATGCTCTGCTCCGAAGCACGCGTAGACATGAGCCGGGTGCGCAACGGCCAGCTCTCCGACCGCGACTTCCAGCGACTGGCGGACACAGCTGGGCGGATGTCGGAAGCGAAGATCTATATCGACGACAACGCCGACATGACCGTTATGGAGTTGCGCTCCAGGGCTCGTCGGCTGGTGGCCGAGCACGGCCCTGGCCTCATCGTCATCGACTACCTCCAGTTGATGTCGGGTGGCACGAACAACGAGAACCGGCAGCAGGAGATCTCCAATATCTCGCGCGGCCTCAAGGCGCTGGCGCGTGAGCTCGATGTGCCGGTTCTGGTGCTATCCCAGCTCTCCAGGGCCGTGGAAAGCCGGCCCAACAAGAGGCCCATGCTCTCCGACCTTCGTGAGTGCGTTACGGGAGACACCCTCGTGGTCCTGGCTGACGGCCGAAGGGTACCTATACGTGATCTGGTCGGCAAGACACCGGAGGTCGTTGCACTCGGGACCGACGGGAGACTCACCGTTGCCAAGAGCGACAAGGTTTGGGAGGTCGGCACTCGGGAAGTTTTCGAGGTTCGGCTGGCGAGCGGGCGCAAGATTCGGGCGACGTCGAAGCACAGGCTGGTCACGCAGGATGGCTGGAAGCGGATCGCCAATATTTCTGAAGGGGACCGAGTTGCTTTGGCACGGCATTTACCTGAGCCTGAAGCTCCGGTCCGCTGGCCGGATTCAGAGGTGGCACTCCTCGGACAGCTTATAGGCGGTGGCACCTACCTCTCCGGTCAGCCGCTCAGGTACACCACTGCATCTGAGGAGAACAGTCAGACGGTCCTCGAGGGTGCGCAGGCGCTGGGATCGACCGTCAAGCGCTACGCCGGTCGAGGCTGTCACCAGCTGCTGATAGGTAACAACGGTAGCCGTTGGAAGCCGGCAGGAGTCGGGGGTTGGCTCAAGCAGCTAGGAATTTTCGGACAGCGTTCGCACCAGAAGCGGATTCCCGGGGAGGCATTTCGTCTTGGCAACGACCAGATCGCGTTGCTGCTGCGCCACCTTTGGGCGACCGATGGCTGCATCCTCGCGGGCAAGGCCGGAAGCAACGGAAGCCATACCGCTTGCTACGCAAGCAACAGTCGAGGTCTGGCCTTCGACGTTGCTGCCCTGTTGCTCAGGCTCGGAATAGTTGCTCGCGTCAAGAGCACAGTGAAGGGCGATCACAGGCCCGGTTACCAAGTCTTCGTTTCGGGTACCCGCGATCAGAGGAGATTTCTCGAAATCGTGGCTACTCACGGACCGCGAGTCGATCCGGGCCGGAAGCTCCTGGAGGCACTCGCGCCGGAGGTAGGCGTTCAGACCAACGTCGATACCTTACCGAAGGAAGCGTTCAGGGCCGTCCGCTCTGCTATGGCTCAGAGAGAGGTGAGCCAGCGGAAAGTGGCCGACTTGCGCGGCCGAAGCTACGGGGGCATGGGGAACTTCGTTTTCAACCCTTCACGAGAAACGATGCTCGAACACGCCGACCTGTTGCAGGACGCCGGCCTGCATGAGTGGGCGACGAGTGACCTCTTCTGGGACAAGGTCGTCGAGGTGGTCCCGGCTGGCGAGGAGGTTGTCTACGACCTCACCGTCCCGGGTCCGAGCAGTTGGATAGCAGATAGCATAATAAGTCACAACTCTGGCGCTATCGAGCAAGACGCAGACCTAGTTATGTTCATATATAGAGACGAATATTACGACCCACACTCTGAAAAGCAGGGCATCGCCGAGGTGATCATCGGCAAGCAGCGCAACGGCCCCGTGGGGACGGTCGAGCTCCAGTTCCACAACGCCCACGTGCGCTTCAACGACCTGGCGCGGTCGACAGGCTAGGGACCCAGCGACGAGGCAGCTGCGATCGCGGAACTCGACAACTACCTGTCCTTGACGAGGACTCGACCGATCGCCAGGTCATCAGCCGGTTGTAGAGTCGGCCGGCCACCGCTGGGAGCCAGCAGCCAACCCTCTCCTGCTCCTTTTCTGAACGAACGCTGAATCCAGAAAGCGCCTAAGGCATCAAACTCTTCTCACTGACGCCGCTTAGAGTGGCTTATGGGGAAAGTGCCAGTGCGCGGGCTGGTCGTGGCAGCAGTGATCATCGCTCTCGTCGCTTTCATCGCTAGCCAGAGCGGGCAGCGCGCGAGTGGCGAGGTGCAACCCTACTCATATCTCGAACGACAGATCGAAGCCGGCAACGTCGAGAGCATCACGGTCGAGCAGAACGAGTTGAGAGTCACGCCGGTCGAAGGCGAGCCTTTCACCACGTTCCTGGCCTCTCCGCCTGCCGACCTCTCGCGCTTCTCGGAACGAGGTATCGAGGTGGAAGCAGTGCCCGAGGGTCAGAACTGGAGCAGCATCCTCATCTACCTGCTCCCCGTACTCCTCATGGTCGGTTTCCTCTTCTATCTGATGCGTGGCGCACGGGGCGGCGGCGACGGGGCCGTGTCGTTCGGCAAGAGCAAGGCCCGTTTGGTGACCGAGGAGAACAGCACGACTCTGTTCAAGGACGTGGCCGGCGTCGACGAGGCCAAGTCTGACCTCACCGAGGTAGTCGAGTTCCTGAAGAATCCGGGCAAGTTCCACGCGCTCGGCGCCCGGATCCCCCACGGCGTGCTGATGGTGGGGCCGCCGGGATCGGGCAAGACGCACCTCGCCAAGGCCGTGGCAGGAGAAGCCAAGGTGCCCTTCTACAGCATCTCCGGCTCGGATTTCGTGGAGATGTTCGTAGGAGTGGGCGCGGCCCGCGTTCGCGACCTGTTCGAGACCGCCAAGAAGAACGCCCCCTGCATCGTCTTCATCGATGAGATCGACGCCGTGGGTCGTCGCCGCGGCCTCTCGCTCAACGGTGGCAACGACGAACGGGAGCAGACGCTCAACGCCCTGCTCGTCGAAATGGACGGTTTCGAGTCGCAGCACGACATCATCCTCATCGCTGCCACCAACCGTCCCGACGTCCTCGACCCCGCCCTACTGCGCCCCGGGCGCTTCGACCGCCAGGTGGTGGTGGACGCCCCCGACGTTCGTGGCCGCGAGGCGATCCTCAAGATCCACGGCCGGGGGAAACCGCTCTCGCGGGCCGTCGACCTGCACCGGGTGGCGAGGCGGACGCCTGGGTTCGTGGGCGCCGACCTCGAGAACCTGCTGAACGAGGCCGCGCTGGTTGCGGCCCGGAACAACCGTCGTGAGATCATCCCGGACGACATCGACGAAGCGGCCGATCGGGTGGTGATGGGACCGGAACGGCGCTCGCGGGTCATCAGCGAACGCGAGAAGCGGATCACCGCCTATCACGAAGCCGGTCATGCCCTCACCGCCCACCTGCTCGAGCACACCGACCCGGTTCACAAGATCACCATCGTGCCCAGGGGCCGAGCCATGGGGTACGTCATGCAGTTCCCCGAAGAGGACCGGCTCTCGATCACCCGCCTGGCTCTCCTGGATCGCATCGCCGTCGCTCTCGCCGGTCGTGCTACCGAGGAACTGATCTTCGGCGACGTGACCACGGGCGCACAGAACGATTTCCAGCAGGCGACCGATATCGCCAGGCGGATGGTGACCCGCTGGGGCATGAGCGACGTCCTCGGGAAGATCTCCCTCTCGAGCTCGTCTGAGTCGTACCTGGGCGAGTACGAGGGTGCTCGCGCCTACAGCGAGGAGACGGCGCGGACGGTCGACGTCGAGGTCAAGACGATAATCGACGAGCAGTACAACCGTGTCGCCAAGCTACTGAGCGAACATCGCAGCGACCTGGACCGGATAGTCGAGGTCCTCCTCGAACGTGAAACGCTCCACGCCGACGAGTTCGACCTCGTGATCCGCGGCGAGCAGTTGCCGGACCCGCCCGAATCGGGGCCGCCACCACCGACCCCTGAACCTCGGGCGCGCGGAGCGGTGGCAGGCGAGGACAAATCACAGAATCCGCGACTACCGCCGGGCATGCTGCCGCGACCGGGCTGAGCCGCCCGAGAACGGCGTCGCGAGAAAGCTCTCACTTACCCCACGGTTGGCCGAAAGCGCGTGCCAGCCGTGGGAAACTTTACCTCCGGGCAACTGGGTGCGCTGCTAGACTCACCTCGGCTGTCAAGGAGGAAACGTTATGGCGTCATTGCGCGAGTCATTTTCGCGCCTGCTCAATCCCCGAATAGAAGCGGCCGGACTGGAGGTAGGCACGAGCGCGCTGAAAGTCGTCGAGTTGCGTCCGGGCGGAGTCCCGGGGCTTTCGGCGGTTGGCATGCGCCAGATGCCTCCCGGCCTCATCCAGGACGACCAGGTGGTGGATCCCGAAGGGTTGGCCGAAGAGATCCGCGCCCTCTTCGAGGAGACAGGCATTAGCCGCGATTACGTGGTTACTGCCGTGAGCAACAGGCAAGCGATAACCAGGAACATCCAGGTTCCCCGGATGAGTCTTCAGGAACTGGACGAGGCGATCAAGTGGGAGGCGGAGCGCTACATCCCCTTCCCCATCGATGAGGTCGTTCTCGACTACTACGTCCTCGACAATCCGGACGACATCGAAGAGGGCGGGCAACTGGAAGTGGTGATCGCCGCTGCCCGTATCGACCTCGTGAGCCAACAGGTCGACTACCTCAAGCTCGCCGGACTCGAACCGCTCGTCATCGACATCAAGCCGTTCACGCTGCTGCGCTCACTGCGCGGCTCGCTGTTGGGCGAGCACTTCAGCAAGACGACGATGACCGGCACCCACTACACCGAGGGGGACGAGATCGGGACCGTTCTCGAGATCGCCGCCTCGAACACGACGATCACACTGGTCCGTGGCCACCGGGTCCTGATGAACCGCAACATCGGCGTTTCCGGGGACGACTTCACCGCCGCCGTTCAGCGTGCTTTCGGCCTCGACTTCGACGCGGCCGAAGAGGTGAAGCTCGACTACGGGACAGCCTCGATCAGGACCGATGACGACGAGGAGCTCCTCAACTTCGACGCCAAGCGCGAGGAGTACAGCCCTTCCCGCGTATACGAGTCGCTCAGACCGGTGCTGGTCGATCTCACTACCGAGATCCGCCGGTCGCTCGAGTTCTTCAGGGTTCAGGCGGGAGACGCCGACATCAACCGGATGGTCCTCGCCGGGGGCGGCGCCAAGTTGCGCGGCCTGCCCGAGGCGATCGGCGACGCGCTCGGATTCCGTGTCGACCTCGCCAACCCCTGGCTCACCGTTGCAGTGGACGAGAACCGCTTCGACCCCGACTATCTACGCAAGATCGGTCCGGAGTTCGCGGTGCCACTCGGTCTGGCACTCCGGGGGGTGAAGGGCATTGATTAACGTCAACCTGCTGCCGAAGAACCTGCGCCGGGTTCAGGAGCCGGGCTACTGGAAGTTGCTCGCCGTGCTCTTCCCGCTGCTCGCCTTCGGCATTGTCTTCACGCTCCAGTTCAGCGCCAATCAGACGGTGCGGAACCTTGAGAACGAAGTACAGCAGCTGGAGGACCGGCTCGCCCTGCTGCAACCGGCGCTCCGCGAGCAGCAGGCGCTGCAGCAGCGCCAGGCCCAGTTGCGCGAGCTGATCCAGGTCTACGAAGAGGTCCAGCAGAACCGCATCGAGTGGACGGGCGCGATCACTGGCATGCTCGAGAACCTCCCGGCCCTCAGCGCCTCCGGTGAGCGGCAGATAGACTTCAGCGCGCTCAACCTCACCTCCATAGTCCCGCCCCGCACCGACCCCAACCGGTACGAGGGGCAGACCGTCATCGCCGAGATGACGATCTCCGGCGACGTCGTCAACACCGACGTCCTGGCCGACTTCATCCGTAACATAGAGGACTCACCCGACTACGGGGTGGCCTTCCAGCGAGCCAACCGGCAGGGCGAGGAGAGCACCATCTACACCTACAACCTGACGGTGGGCATGTTCCCGGAGGAGACGGAATGAAGATCGGCAGCTTCGACCTCCGCAACCTCCGGCAACGCGACATCGCGATCGTCTGCATCGCTCTGACGGTGCTGGCCGCTGTCCTCTGGTACTTCTACATGTACCGGCCCACCCTGCTCGAAGCACAGGACCTGGAGACGGAGATCACCACCCTGACGGCCCAGGTGGCCCGCGGAGAAGCCGCGAGACGCAACCTGCCGACCCTGCGCCTCGAGGTCGCCCGCCTCGAGCGCGAGCGGGAGATCTTCCTCTCCCAGCTACCGCTCGAGAGCGAGGTCGCTTCGCTACTCGATCAGCTGAGGGTGAGCGCGACCGACGCCGACGTCGAGGTGCTGAGCATCGCCCAGGGCAACGCCAGCGAACCGATACAGGATGTTCGACCCCTCGGCTTCCAGTTGAACACCAACGGAACCTTCAGCGAAACCATGGCTTTCCTGATGGAGCTCGAGGAGTTGCAACGCTTCACCAAGATCCGCCAGGTCGGTCTCAACGTGACCGATGGCGGCGGTGTCGACCCAGAGCTGTCGGCCAACTACGCCTTCACCGTATACGTGTTCACCGGTAACGACCCGGGAGACCCAGTGCAATGACCCTCTCCCGGACATCTCGCATCCTGCTCGGCTTCCTCCTGCTCATCCTCGCTGCATTCCTCTGGGTGAACTTCCTCTACCGTGATTCCGGTTTCGGTCTTCCGTTCCTGAGCGCCGCACCCGCGCCCTCGCCAGATGGCGCCGTGAGCTCTCCGCAGGCACCTGCGGTCGCGCCCGTCCCCGATGCGGAGGCGGCCGACGAGGTCGAGATCCTCGACCTTCCCTTCCTCCTCGACGAGCCGCCGCCGGCCCAGCCGGCCGAACCCGAGCCGGCTCCCGAGGGCGAGAGCGCCGTTCCGCAAGAAGAGGCGCGGCGAGCGACCGTCAACCCCTTCTCCCCGATCATCCCTCGGGGTGGCGCCCAGGCCGGCCGGCCGGTCCAGCCGCCCGCCAGGCAGCAGCCTCAGGTGATAACCGAGGTGCCCATACCGGCGGGACCGGCAGGACAACCTCGGCCAGCCGGAGCAGCTCAGGCTCAGGCTCCCCTTGCTCCCGCACCCGCACCGGTCACCCCCGATGCGAGTGCCAGCAGCACCCTTCCTCGTGCTCTTCCCGGCGGTACTCTGGGCGGCACCCCGGATCTCCTCCGCTCGGCCATCGGGGCCACCGAACCGCCCACCGAGCGCCTCGGTGAACTCGCGGCGATTCGCGAGCCGGAGGAAACGCCGGCAGATCTCGAACAGGCCGGTGAGCGGTCCGCGGAGCTGTCACGTCCGCAGCCGATCGGTCCGGGCGAAGACGGCCAGCGCCAAGCGCCGATGCCGGATCAGCCCCCGCTGGCAGCAGGCACCTCCGACCTGAGCCGCTACCTGCGGAACAACAACGTCCGCTTCACGGGTTCGGTCATCGGTCCGGTCAGCGTGGGCGTCTTCCGCTCCGCCGAAACACCCGCCCCGATCGTCATTTCCTTGGGTCAAACCCTCCCCGACACCTCGATCGTCCTGACCGACCTACGTGGACAGCAGGCCGAATTGACGCTCGGAGACAACACGCAGATCCTCACACTGGAGCTCAGGCGGTGATCATGAACAAGTATCGCGTCCTCATAGTCCTTCTCGCCACCGCCGTCATCGGCGTGGGCCTGGCACAACCGGCGCCACTGCCGGAAGACGAGCAGTTCGACCAGCTGGTGGAGGTCAGGACCGAATTCGACGGTGTACCGCTCAGCTCGATGGTAGCGACGCTCGCCCGCTCAGTCGGCCTCACCCCGATCGTCGAACAGGTACCTGACAATCCGGTCATCTACGACATCGGCGACCCCAAGCCGTTTCGGCAGGTGTGGAACATCGTCCTCACGCTCAACGGGCTCGACTACCGCCTGCTCGAGAACGACGTGATAGTCGTGGGTCCCACCGCCGCTATCGCCGGTCTGGGTCAGGGGCAGGTAGCCGAGGCTGCCGCAGATGGCGAGCCGCGTGAGCAGCGCTTCTACCGCGTCAACAACAACCCCAACGATCTCGCAACTATCATCAGCCGGGCCGTTCCCGGCGTCGCGATCGAAGCGCTCGAGAGCGTGAGCACCCTCTCCGTCACCGCAACGGCCGAGCAGCACGAGCAGGTGCAGCGCACCCTCGACCAGTTCGACACGACCGCCGAAGTGGTGCCGATCGAACTGCGCACCTACCGCCTCAATCACGCCGACGCTGAGGATCTGGCCGCTGTTCTCGAAGCCACCAGCGGTTCCATCATCAGTGAGGTGAGCGGAGCCGAGGGCGGCGAGCCTGCTGCCGAGGGCCGCAACTTCCGGGTGACGGCGGAGCCGCGCACCAACAGCCTCATCGTCGCGGCCACCGGGCCGGTTCAGGCCCGGGTCGCCGAGCTCATCCCTCAGCTCGACGTGCCGCAGCAGCAGGTCAACGTCCAGGTCCGCATCCAGGAGATCAACCGCAGTTCGGCGATGAACCTCGGCATCAACCTCAACGCCGGCGTCGGGATGTTCACCGCCAACATCCTCGAAACGGGTCTCCGCTTCGTCTTCGACTCGGCCACCGCCCTCACCAGCCTCAACCTGAACGCGGTGCTCGACGCCCTCGAGACGCAGGGCCTGTCGAAACGCGTCGACGACACGACCATCACCGTCCTCGACAACGTCACCGGCACGGTCCAGTCGGGCGGCACGATCTACATCACCATCCCCGGTGCCAACGAGAACATCCAGCGCACCATCCCCTACGGCGTCCAGGTCGACGTGACCCCCCGCATCGCGGCCGACGGCAGCGTCACCCTCGACGTCGTGGCTCGGGTCGAGGATGTACTCTCGACCACCAACGACCCCTCATTCCTCGAACTCTCCACCAGGGCTGTTACCTCGACCGTGACCCTCGAGCCCGGTCAGACGGTGCTCCTCTCGGGCCTGATGCAGAACCAGTTCGTTGAGACGAAGAACCGCGTCCCGATACTGGGAGCGATCCCCGTGATCGGCGGTCTCTTCGGCACGACCGTCACCGAACAGAACGACACCGAGCTGCTGGTGATCGTCAGCGCCAACGTGCTCGAATAGTCCCTCCCCTTCCGCCTGGAGCAGGGCCCGGACCTTCGTCCGGGCCCTTCGTCATCCGCCCAGCGAGGATCTGGAACGCCAGGCGCTCGTGCTAGGCTTGTCTGATGACGGAGGCTGTAGCGGAGCCGCGGCGATACGTGCCCGAGGACCGCTTGGTCACCTGGGTGGCGCTGGCGGGCTTCATGGGTACCGGCAAGAGCCGCATAGGCTGGGAACTCTCCCGCCGGCTCAGCCTCACCTTCATAGACACCGACCGGGTCATCGAACGCGTCTCGTGCATGAGGATCACCGACATCTTCGAGGTGTACGGCGAGCAGGTGTTCCGTGACTACGAGACCGAAGTGGTGAGGCGCTGCCTGCGGTTGGAGAACGTGGTCGTCTCGACGGGCGGAGGCACGGTGGTCCGGAAGGTGAACCGGGATCTGCTCAAGAGCCGGGGGCCGGTCGTCGTGCTTGAGGCGGGGCCCGACACGATCTTCCGGCGCACCCGCCGAACGAGGCGGCCTCTCCTGGAGATAGGCGATCCGGTCGAGCGTATCAGGCTGCTGATGGAGGAGCGTCGACCCTATTACGACGACGTGGCCTCGGTTCGGGTGTCGACCGACGGCCGAGACTCGAGCGACGTGGTCGAGGAGATCGTAGAGAAGCTGGGAGAGTGGGTATCCGAATGAGCGACACGGTGGCCGGCGAGAAGAGGGTCGCCGTCGAGACGGGTCGCCCCTACGAGGTGATCGTGGGCGCCGGTCTCCTGGACAGGGTCGGCCAGTTCGTAACGGAACCGGCCGTTGCCCTGGTGAGCGACAGCGATGTGGCGCCCCTTCATGCCGTCGGTGTGCGAGAGGCGCTCGAGGCCGGGGGTGCCGGAGTTCTGGCCGTCACCCTGCCTGCCGGCGAGGCCAGCAAATCGCTGAGCGAATTCGAAACGCTCGTTCGGGAGATGGCGAGCGCCGGCTTGAAGCGAGACTGCGCGATCGTGGCGGTCGGCGGTGGCGTCGTCAGCGACCTCGCAGGCTTCGCGGCCGCGAGCTACCTGCGCGGTGTCGCCTTCTACGCCTGCCCCACCAGTCTGCTGGCCATGGTCGATGCCAGTGTGGGTGGCAAGACGGGCGTCAACCTGCCCGAAGGGAAGAATCTGGTCGGCGCCTTCTGGCAACCGCGGGCCGTGCTTGCCGATGTGAACGCGCTCGCCACGCTGCCCGAGCCCGTCTTCCGCGAAGGAGCCGTCGAACTGTTCAAGCACGGACTCCTCGCCGACGAATGGCTGCTGGGTGCGATCGACGAAACCGGGTTCGGACCGGCCGGCGACGCCGAGGTCCTGGCGGAATACATCTACCGATCGGTCCTGGTGAAGGCCAGGATCGTGAGCGGGGACGAGCGGGAGAGCGGAAAGCGAGCGCACCTGAACCTGGGGCATAACCTGGCTCATGCGCTGGAGGCCGCGAGCTCACACCGCTTGCGTCACGGAGAAGCGGTGGCCTACGGCCTGCTCTTCTCCGCGCTCCTGGCCCAGGCGCGAGGCTGGTACGACTTCGTCTCTCCAGCCCGGAACCTCCTCGAGTGGCTGCAGCCAGCGCCGCTGCCGAACCGGGAACTCACGGACCTGCAGCCTTACCTGGAGCGAGACAAGAAGAACCTTGGCGAGCGGCAGCGATTCGTGCTCATGCGCGCGAAGGAGACCCCGGTGGTAGTGGACGACGTCCAGCCCGGCGAGTTGGAGAGCGCCTGGCGGCGGCTTCTGGAGGTAGTGTCATGATCCTCGTTCTCAACGGCCCCAACCTGAACCTCCTCGGCAAGCGCGAACCCCGCCTCTACGGCCGCACCTCCCTGGCAGATCTTAACGAGCTCTGCTCACGCTGGGCCCGGGAGCTCAAGACCGAAGCCCGCTGCCGGCAGAGCAATCACGAGGGGGAGATCATCGAATGGCTGCACGGGGCGGCCGCCGAGGGAGCGGGCGGAGTCGTCCTCAACCCCGGCGGTTACTCCCACACCTCGGTAGCGATCAGAGACGCGATCTCGGCCGTGGAACTTCCGGTCATCGAAGTGCACCTGTCGAACATCTTCGCTAGGGAGGCTTTCCGGCACGTCAGCCTCATCTCCGCTGTGTGCCGGGGCTCCATCGCCGGTCTAGGACCGCTCTCGTACAAAGCCGCCCTGACCGCGATGGTGGCGCTCCTCGCCGAGGAGTAGGGGGCAAGCGACATTACGAGTCGAGGCGAAGCCGCGCACGTGAAACGGTCGAACACCCGGCCGCTTCGCACCGGGGCCAACGTTCAGTGGTCGTCAGCCGCGGAGGAACTCTGCCGGCTGGTCGTCAGCCGCGGAGGAACTCTGCCGGGTGGTCGTCGAGTGGAGGAAGGTCCTCCAGCGAACGGAGTCCGAACTCGATCAGGAAGCGCTCGGTGGTGGCGTAGAGCAGAGGCTTGCCCACCACGTCCTTGCGGCCGACGCTCTTGATGAGCTCACGCTCCTGCAGCGTCTCGATGGTGGAACTGCAGGAAGCCCCGCGGGCGACCTCGAGCTCGCCCCTGGTTACCGGCTGGCGGTAGGCGATTATGGCGAGCGTCTCGAGGGCTGCCGTGGAGAGGCGAGGGAGCGGTGGCGGGGAGAGCAGTTCGGCGAGTGAGGGCACCAACCCGGGCGCCACCACCAGTCGGTAACCGCCAGCGACCTCCTCGACTACCAGGCCCAGGTCGGCCTTCTCCAGTGAGCTGCGCAGCGAGTGGATCGCTTCACGCACCCCTTCCGCACCGACTCCCAGGACCTTGCCTATCTCACGTTCGCCCAGGGGCCGGCCGGCGGCCAGGAGGGCGGCGCAGAGGAGGGCGTCGGTAAGCACGAGCCTCAGTTTACCCGTTCAGCGCCGCTCCACGATGTGGACTCTCCAGCCTCCACCGGTCTTCCTGAGCTCGAGCCGGGCGGCGGTGACATACCTCGCTCTCCCCTCCCGACCTTCGACGCGAACTACTGCCGTCGTACCGTCGAGCCGGAGGTATTCGACCAACCCGGGAGCCGCCGGGGCCGACTCGGGCAACTTTCCCTCGGCCGAGAGAGACTCGAGCCGCAGGAGCGCCAGGTTCAGGAGGCTGGTCGCCTCTGCTCTCGCGAGCGCCGCTTCCTGACGGTTCACGACGAGCCTCAGGTCGAAGCTCAGCAGCAGCGTCGTCGCCAACGCCAGGGTGAACAGTGAGGCGAGCGTCAGGAGCGCTGCGACCAGGGCGACACCCGAAACTACCCGACCAACTCTCATGTTTCCACCATCAGCGTCTCCCGTGGCAGGGGGATGGTCAGCTCGCGACTCTCACCCCAGGTGAACTCGAGCCTCACCTGGAGCGCGACGACCTCTGCCGGCAGCGCAGCATCGGCCCCCCAGACGCTCCCATCTGCCAGCACCACGCCTGTCAGATGGAGCCCTCGAACCTGCTGGACCGCCGGCTGGCGCGTCGCTCCCTCCTCCCGCAGGTAGAGGTTCCAGCGCCCCTCGCCGTCCCGCCGAACGTCGATTCGGAGCGCTCTGAGGGTCGGCTCCTCGTACCACCTCTCCTCCACGTAACGAACCGTCAGAGCATCGGAAGCGCCGCCGGCACCCCGCGTGATGGCGAGCGCCGGGCCGCCCAGATCCCGCAGCTCGTTGAGACCGCGGTGGCCTGCCATGCCGAGGTGGTACCCCAAGAGTTCGCTCGCGAGCTCGGCGATCTGACCGCGATGACCCGCCTCCTCGTTGACCTCGTTCGCCTGCCGGCCGTACAGCTGCGCCTGCGCCGCGGCCAGCAGGAGCATCCCCAACAGCGTGCAGGCGAGGAGCATCTCCAGCAGGCTCGAACCTGCCTCGCCGCTCCCGCGCGCCCTGGCGCCCGGTCTCACCGCCCGAACCTCACGTGAACCGCCGACAGCGCGAACGACCTGCCCTCGTCCTCGGCCTCGACGCTCACCAGGGTGGCGCGGGCGGAACGGCTCGCGTAGCAGACAGGATCCGACGACAGCCGGCACGACTCGGTCTCGATCGAGCAGCTCGTGAGTTGAGCGGCCGCACTCCCGGCGCACTCTCCGCCCGAAGGCTCCGGGAGGCTCAGCGCCCGGTACAGCTCTGCCTCCGTGACCGCCACGAGCCGCCTCACCACAGCCACTCCCCGTTGAGCCCGGAGCGCCTGCGCCTGCAGCATGGTCACAGACAACACTCCGACCGCCAGGAGGCCGCCCGCTATCACTACCTCGAGGAGGGTGAATCCGCCCCCCCTCTTCATCGACTCACCTCGGAACGGATCCGGCCAGCGCGGGACACTATCACTCGCGCCTCAACGCGCCCCTCGTGCAGCTCCATCGTCGTGTTGAAGGCTCCCGAGCCGCTGCAGGTGCGGCCGCTGCCGCTGGGGAGCCAGACGAGGCCCTCGGCCGGTACGCGCGCGACAGCGACGCCGGGGAACCGGGAGAGTTCGAGGCGCGCGACTTCCTCGCCGGACTCGCAGACGTCGACGTTCCCCGACCGGCCGGCCAGGGTAACGAAGGAGGCGTCCGCGGGCCTGTAGAGAACCGCAACGGGCAGGCTGCGTGCGATCGCTTCGTGGCGAGCCTGAGCCGTCTGCGAGCGCAGGGCGAGGATAGCTTCATCTACATGCCGGCGGCCCTGCGAGCCTACGTACCAGGTCGTGAGCAGTCCGGCGATGGCCAGCACCACCAGCAGTTCGACGAGTGTGTAACCGGCAACCGGCACGGGCGAGCGGTAGGGCATGGAGGCAGCCTAGATGGCGACGGGATCAGTCCGGCGAAGAGCTTCGGCAGAAGCCGTGGGGTTCCGGGCAGAACCGGGCCAAGCCAGAAGGGAACGAAACCGTCGGGATCAGGCGAGTCCCAGCTCGCGGGCGCGTTGCGCCGCGGCTAGCCGATCTCTCACCTCAAGCTTGCGATAGACGCCGTTCAGGTAGTCCTTCACAGTCTCCGGGCTCAGGTCGAGCTCGCGCGCCATCTGCTTGTTGCTGAGCCCCTGCACCAGGAGAGCGAGCACGTCACGCTCTCGCGGAGTGAGCTCGGGAAGTTTCACCGCCGGCAACCAGCCTCGCTCGGGCTCCTCCACGATAGCTCTGAGCAGCCTGGCGAGTTCGGCGGGACTCGTCTCCTTGGAGAGGTACATCGTGGCTCCCGCGTCCCGAGCGGCCTGGATTATGCCAGGCTCCTCGAAGGTGGTGAGCATCACCACCAGCGGAGGGTCCTCCATCCGGCGGATCTCCCGGCAAGCTTCGATTCCGTTCATCCCCGGCATGCGGATGTCCATCAGGACCACGTCGAACCGCTCCCGCCGGCAGGCCGCCACCGCCTCGCGCCCATCCTCGGCCTCCGCTGCCACCTCGAACCCCTGGGCGCCCAAGGCGTAGCCCAGGCCCACGCGGAAGAGCGGGTGGTCGTCGGCCACGAGGACTCGCAGCTCGCTCACCTCCTGTCCGAACCCAGGTAAGCGAGCAGGGCAGTGCCGCGGGGTCCCGTCGACTCGGTGACCAGTCTGCCGCCGTGGGATTCCAGTATGCGGCGCGCGATGAACAGGCCCAGGCCGGCGCTTCCGGCGCTGTAGCGGGTGCCGGAGATCTCGACCGGCTGCTCGTTGAACGGTTGAGCGAGACGCTCCAGGGGAGCGGGTAGCCCGGGGCCGTCGTCGGCGATGCGCACCAAGCCGGCGAAGACTTCGACGGTGATGCTCGAGCGAGCGTAGCGGACGGCGTTGGAGATGAGGTTGTAGAGTGCCCGCTCGAGTTCCGCGGGGTCTGCGTAGGCGTTGGCGCCGCCCTCCACGTGCAGTTCCACTCCACGCTCGGCGGCGAGCGGCGCGAGTCGGGCGATGACGCGCTTCGCGACCGTCTCCACCTTCAGCTGCTCCCGTGAGAGCGGTACCTCCTCACGATCGAACTTGTGCGCATCGACCAGTTTCTGCATGAGCGTCACGAGGGCGTGGTTCTCGCGCAGGAGCCGGTCGGCGAGATCGACTCGCTCGTCGCGTCCCAGGTCGTCCCGATCACGGATCACTTCGAGCAGGTGGGAGGTGGCGATCAGCGGGGTCTTGAGGTCGTGCATGAGGGTCGCGATGAAGGCCGACCGGTGGCTGTGCTCCAGCTCGATCCTGCCCAGGAGCCGGTTGAAGGCGTCCCTCACGGCCCGCACCTCTGCGGGTTCGGCCTCCCCTGGCGCGAGCCTGGCGGTGGCCAGGCGGTCTGCGGTCGAGGGAAGCGAGGCGACGTCGCGGGAGAGTCGAGTGAGCGGCGCGAGCAGCTCGCGCGAGGCGAAGTAGCCGACGAGGGCAGAGAGTCCGACGACCGCTACCGCCCAAACGAGGGCGGCGAGCCACAGCTCGTTGGCGACTCCTCCGCCCAAACTAGGTAGTAGCGTCCCCACCGCCAGTAGAGCGTTGGGCAGCGCGGCGAGCGCTGCTATGGCCAGGGCGATACGGGCCCGGAGGCTGAGACTGAAGCGCACCGGCTTCGTCCTCTCCAGCGCCCTGTTCACCCCGAGCTCCTCACCTCAGCGCCTCACTTCTCACCGGACAGCACCGCGAGGAACGCCTCCTGAGGCACCTCCACCGTCCCGAGCTGCTTCATCCGGGCCTTGCCCTTCTTCTGCTTCTCGAGAAGCTTCTTCTTGCGCGTGATGTCGCCGCCGTAGCATTTGGCGGTGACGTCCTTGCGGAAAGCCCGCACCGTCGATCGGGCCAGGATCTTGCCGCCGATGGCGGCCTGGATGGGCACCGCGAACATCTGCCGGGGGATCACCTCGGCCATCTTGTCGACTATCTTGCGGCCCATCTCGTACGCCTTGTCGCGGTGAGCGATGATCGATAGGGCGTCCACCCGCTCCTCGTTGACGAGGATGTCGATCTTCACCAAGTCGCCCTCGCGGTAGCCGATCGTCTCGTAATCCATCGAGGCGTAGCCGCGGGTGAGGCTCTTGAGCCGGTCGTGGAAGTCGTAGAGGATCTCGCCGAACGGCACCTCGTAGCGCAGCTCGACGCGCCGGCCGTGGTAGAGCATGTCCTTCATCTCGCCGCGCTTCTCCTGCAGCAGTCCCATCGCGCTGCCCACGTACTCCTCCGGCAGGTAGACGGAGAGTCGCACGTACGGCTCACGGATGAGGTCGACCTTGTCGGGACTCGGCAGCTCCGAGGGGTTCTGGATGAGCCTCGTTGCGCCGTCGGTGGTAGTGACCTCGTAGACGACGGCGGGGGCGGTGGCGATGAGGCCCAGATCGAACTCCCTCTCGAGTCGGGCCTGGACGATGTCGGCATGGAGCAGGCCGAGGAAGCCGCATCGGAAACCGAAACCCAGGGCCTCGGAGGTCTCCGGCTCGAAGGTGAAGGCCGCATCGTTGAGCGACAGCTTCTCGAGCGCCTCGCGCAGCTTGGGGTAATCCTCGCCGTCGGTGGGATAGAGGCCCGAGAAGACCACCGGCTGGGCCGGTTTGAAGCCCGGGATGGGCCGGTCGGTCGGTCTCTCTGCCCCGGTGATGGTGTCGCCGATCTGGGTATCGCCGATGTCGCGGATCGCCGCGGTGAGCCAGCCCACCTCGCCGGCGCGCAACACTTCGCTTACGGCGGGATCCGGGTTGAAGAACCCGACCTTGTCGACCTCGAACTCCTTGCCGGTGGAGGCGATACGGATCCGGTCGCCGGCGCGGATCGAGCCGTCGAACACCCGGATGAAGGGGATGACGCCCTGGTACGAGTCGTAGATGGCGTCGAAGATCAGGCAGCGCAGAGGCGCCTCATCGTGCCCTTCCGGCGGTGGCAGGTGCCGAACTATCGCCTCCAGCACCGCGGCCACGTTCTCGCCGGTCTTGGCCGAGACGGCCACGGCATCCTCGCCCGAGATGCCGATGACCTCCTCCAGCTCCGCCAGCGCCGCCTGGGGGTCGGCGTTCGGCAGGTCGATCTTGTTGACAACGGGCAGGATATCGAGGCCGTTGTCCGCCGCCAGATAGGCGTTCTGGATCGTCTGCGCCTCCACACCCTGGCTGGCGTCGATGACCAGCAGAACTCCCTCGCACGCCCTGAGGGCCCTCGAGACCTCGTAGTTGAAGTCGACGTGGCCGGGGGTATCGATGAGGTTGAACATGTACTTCTCGCCATCCTCTGCGAGGTAGTAGAGGCGCATGGGCGAGGCCTTGATGGTGATGCCGCGCTCACGTTCGAGTTCGAGGGTGTCGAGCATCTGCGCCCGCCGGTTCCGCTCCGAAACGCTCTGCGTGAGCTCTAGGATGCGGTCGGCGAGTGTCGACTTGCCGTGGTCGACGTGCGCGATGATCGAGAAGTTCCTGATCTTCACCGGCTCATTCTACCTGTGCCGCCCGAACTTCCCGAGTCGCGAACGGGGCCCGTGGCGCGTGCGGTGCGAGCCTGCTTGCTGTCCCCCAATCGGTACCGGTGCAAGCTCGAAACATGGTGAGGCCTTATCGATCGCCCAACCATCGCTCGTTCCGGTTGGGACGCTCCCGGCGCCGCGCGCTGCTCATACACGGATTCCCGGGCACCCCGTGGGAACTGCGGGCGGTCGGCGCCCACCTGGTCAGGCTCGGCTTCGAGGTTCACTGCCCACTCCTTCCCGGCTTCGGCCCCCACATAGAGAGCCTGGGCGAGCGCAGCTGGCACGATTGGGAAGAGGCGGTCGAAGAGGCATGCCGGCTAACGAGGCAGGAGGCGGAGGAACTCCTGGTGGTCGGCTACTCGATGGGTGGTGCCCTGGCTATGAGGCTTGCTCTGAGGGAGGAGGTGGACCGGCTGGTGCTGATCAATCCGTTCAGCGGGCTCGGCTTCCCGCTCGGCATCCTGCTGCCCCTGGTGGCGCCCTTCCTGAGGAGTTACCGGCCGTTCGGGAGCGCCGACTTCTCCGATCCCTGGACCCGAGAGGTGGTGGGGCGAGTGCTGCCCGATCTCGACGTCGACGACCTCACCTGGCAGCAGCGCCTGCGCAACGAGGTGAAGCTGCCGGTCCGGGCGATCGAGCAGGTGAGGCGCTTGGGCGTGGCCGCCTGGCGCGCGGCACCGCAGATCGACGTACCCGCCCTCGTCGTCCAGGGGGAAGCGGACGCGGTGGTTCCTGCGTCCCGAACCCGCCGGCTCGCCGACCGGCTGGGCGGACCGGTCGTGCTGCGCGAGGCTCCCGCCGCAGGCCACGTCCTCATCTGGCCCGAGAAGCCGGGTCACTCCCGGCTCATCCGTGAGATCGAACGCTTCACAGCGAACGGCGCTCTGCGAAGAACCGGCTGAGGAGCGCCGCGGCCTCTTCCTCGAGCACTCCGCCAGTGACCTCCAGACGTCGCTTCCAGGGAGCCGTCCTGAGGTCGGCGACCGTGCCGAGAGCACCGTCGCGGTTGTTCGGCGCAGCGAAAACCAGCCGTCCGAGGTGGGAGATGAGAGCGGCGCCGGCGCACATGGGGCACGGTTCGAGCGTGACGTACAGGGTGCAGTCGCTTAGCCGCCAGTCACCCAGCCTCTCGGCGGCACGGCGCATCGCCACCACCTCGGCGTGGGCCGACGGATCCCCGCTGCTTTCCGTCTCGTTGTGCCCTTCGGCCAATATCTCACCGCCCCTGGTAAGCACCGCACCGACGGGCAGCTCCCCTTGGCTCTGGGCCCGCCGGGCGATCTCCAGTGCCCGCCCCATGAAGCGGTCATCCTCGGAAGGTAGCGCTCGACCGTCGGCGTAACCGGCCGCGGCCCCTATCCCTTCGGCCCATAGCACCTGGTCACCGGCCGCGAGAACGAGCAGGCCATCTCGCTCCTCGCGCGGGATCTTGCGGTCGATCATCAGCCTGGCGAGGCTCTTGCTGCCTCCCGGCAGACGCATCCGGTCGCCGGGCTGGCGCGACCTCAGAACCAGGTCGGGGTGTTCGAGGGCGCGTGGCGATACCCCATCGGGCAGGCCGGCGCTGCTGCTCACCCTCCTCGGCTCGCGCGCCTCCGCCTGGCTGGCCAGCTCGAGCCGGCCGTAGGCCAGGCGCAATCTGACGTTCGGCCCCAGTGAGACGCGGAACGGCTCCTTCCGCCCCAGGTTACTCACGACGGTCTCGATCAGCTCGAAGTCGGGCGCGACGCCGGCCCTGACCATGAGGCTGCGGACCGCCTCATGCTGAACGGCAGGGTGCGCCTCGATCAACTCCGCCACCTCGAAGCCGCCCGAGCGTTCAAGCGCGAGGGTGGCCTGCCGGAGGTGATCCGACGCGCGTCGCTGGAC
This sequence comes from Trueperaceae bacterium, assembly GCA_036381595.1. Lineage (NCBI taxonomy): Bacteria > Thermotogati > Deinococcota > Deinococci > Trueperales > Trueperaceae > Trueperaceae bacterium. The sequence goes on from DASVCN010000012.1 coordinate 96,341, forward strand.
GCGGGCGTGGCGGCCCAGACGGCGAGTCGTGGACGGGAACCGGTCCTCGAGCAAGGGTATGACCTCATGGCGCAACCAGGCCCGGAAGAACCGCCTCTCCGCATTGCTGAGGTCCTCGCGCCAGTCCTGGCCCACATCACGCAGATAAGCGACCAGTTCGCGGTGAGTGACGTCCAGCAGCGGGCGCACGACCTGCCTGCTCACCGGGGCCATCCCCCTCAGATAGGCGGCGCCGCGAAGAAGCTGCATCAGCACGGTTTCCGCCTGATCGTCGAGGGTGTGTCCGGTGAGGATCGCGTCGGCCCCGGCAATCTTGGCGGCGCGGGCGAGGAAGGCGTAGCGCACCCTCCTGCCGGCGTCCTCCACATTCCAGTTGCGCCGGCTCGCTACCGCACCGACGTCCACCCGCTCACAGAAGAACCGCAGGTCCCACTCCCGGGCGAGCCCCTCGACGAACCGCGCATCCTCCGCCGATCCGGGTCGCAGCGCGTGGTCGAGATGAGCGACCGACACGTCGACGCCGAGCTCGACCAGCCCGCGCAGAAGGGCTACCGAGTCGGCCCCTCCTGATACCGCGACCAGGAACCGATCGGCTTCCGGAGCCAGCTCCGAGATACTCGTGCGCAGGTGCTCGGCTACGTCCACAACGACATTATGACGGGCCAGGGGTGGTGATCTGTGCCGTGGTTGGTGCGCCGGCTCGTCAGGTAGGGCCGCTTGCCCGTTGGAACCGCTCCTAGAGTGGGGCCGATAGGTGGGCGGGGCGCTTCGCGGCGGCCCCGCCTGTCGACGGGCGCCGGCGCAGACCGGCGCGACGGGCGTTGGCCCGGGTAGGCGGAACGACCGGGCTTGCTGGCTATACTCGCGCATGACCGTTACCGTCATCGTCCTCGACTCTGTAGGCGTGGGCTCGCTACCCGACGCGGAGCTGTTCGGCGACGCGGGCGCTCACACTCTCGATCACACCCTCGCTCGGGCACCTGTCTCTCTACCGAACCTGCAGCGTCTGGGGCTGGGGAATATCGAGGGCGTGTCATCACTCTCCGCCTCCATCGAACCGGCGGCCGCTTTCGGCCGGATGTTGGAACTCTCCTCCGGGAAGGACACCACTACTGGGCACTGGGAGTTCATGGGGGTCGAACTCGAGCAACCGTTCCGAACCTACGAGCGCTTCCCCGATGAGGTGATGGAGGCATTCGACCGGCTCACCGGCCGTGGCCACCTTGGCAACCGGCCCGCTTCGGGGACCGATATAATCGCCGAGCTGGGGGAGCAGCACCTCGTGAGCGGCGAACCGATCGTCTACACCAGCACCGACAGCGTGTTCCAGGTGGCGGCCCACGTCGACGTGGTGCCCCTGAGTAACCTCTACGAGTGGTGCCAGGGAGCACGGGAACTGCTGACCGGCGAGCACTCGGTCGCCCGGGTCATAGCCCGCCCCTTCACCGGCCGGCCTGGAGCCTTCGAGCGGTTGGGAGCCAAGCGGCGCGATTACTCGCTCTCTCCGCCACGACGAACCGTGCTCGAGGCGCTGAAGGAAGCCGACCGCGAGGTAGTGGCGATCGGCAAGATCGCCGACATCTACAACCGGGTGGGCATCAGCGAGGAGGTGAAGACGAGCGACAACGCCGACGGTGTGGAGAAGACGATCGAGGCGATGAGTGCCCGGCCGGAAGGGTTCGTCTTCTGCAACCTGGTCGAGTTCGACTCTCTCTACGGTCACCGTCGTGACCCGCACGGCTACTCGCGGGCGCTTGCCGAGTTCGACGAGCGGCTTCCCCGACTCACTGCAGCACTGAGCCCCAACGACGTACTGATACTCGTGAGCGACCACGGCAACGATCCGACCTGGAACGGCACCGACCATACCCGTGAGTACGGCCTGCTGCTGGCCTGCGGACCCGGTGTCCAGGCTGTTTCGCTCGGCACCCGTGGCAGCTTCGCCGACCTGGGAGCGACCGTCGCGGACCTGCTGGGTGTCGACTGGGACGGGTTGGGCGAGAGCTTCGCCGCCTCACTCAGACCCATGTAGTAGCCGGCTCGAGTCCCTGGCGTCGGCCTACTCGGCGGAAGAGTCGGGGCGGCCGTCGAGGAAGCAACCCGTCTCGAGCAGCCGGCTGTCGTGGCGGTCCGTGCCGGCACACCTCGATCGGGTGTCGGCCGGGTAGATGCGTTCGAGCCGGCGACGTCATGGGATGCGGCGCCAGGCTGGTATGAGGCGACCGCTGCGCTCCTCGACCGATGGCGAAGCCCCGGCTCTTGCGAGCCGGGGCGAGCTGGGTCCGATGCTGGTGGAGCTCAGGCGTCCTGGTAGGTCACCAGTTCGATGAGGGCCTCGCGGGTGGCGTCGCCACGCCGGGTGCCCAGCTGATAGATGCGGGTGTAGCCGCCCGGCCGCTCGGCGAAGGCCGGTGCGATCTCGTCCATCAGCCTGCTCACGACCTCGCGGTCGTGTATCTCGCGGGCCACCAGGCGCCGGGCGTGGAGGTCGCCTCCACGGGCGGTGGTGATCAGCTTCTCTACGTAGGGTTGAAGGTTCTTCGCTTTCGCGAGAGTGGTCTTTATGCGGCCGTGGCGCAACAGCGAAGTAGCCTGGTTACGGGCCAATGCCGTCCTATGGCTGCTGTGCCGGTTGAGCTTGCGGCCCCGTGACATGTGCCTCATCGATTACTCCTTGAGTGCCAAGCCGCGGGCGGCCAGCCTTTCCTTGATCTCTTCCAGTGACTTCTCCCCCACCCCGCCGACCTTCTTGAGGTCGCGTTCGGAGAGCGCCAGCAGAGCGTTCACCGAGTCGATCCCCTCCTCCTGGAGCGAGTGGAGGACGCGCGAGGAGAGCTCGAGGCTCTCGAGGCCCATCTGCTGAACCTGGTCGGCGCCAGCTCCGGTGTCCTCGGGCTCCCGGCTGGGGATGGTCATGACCGGCACCTTCTCCTCGGCGTCGGCGAGCGACTCCCCGGAGAAGACGGCCAGCTGCCCGCGGAGGATCTCCACGGCGTGGTCGAGGGCCGCCCGCGGCTCGACGGAGCCGTCGGTCCACACCCGCAGCACCAGCCGGTCGAGGTCGGTCTTCTGACCCACGCGAGTGTCTTCGACCCGGTAGGCGACCCTGCGGATAGGAGTGAACACGGCGTCGACCGGTATCGAGTTGATCCGGTCCTTGGTGCCGTGTATCTCGGCGGGCACGTAGCCCACTCCGGGTTCCACCCGGACTTCCATCACCAGGCGACCGCCCTTGGTGAGGGTCGCGATAGGCAGTTCGGGGTTGATCACCTCGACGTTGGCCGGCACGTCGAAGTCGGCGGCCGTGACCGGCCCCTCCTTCTCGGCACGCAACGTGAGGGTGATCGGGTCGTCGTCGTGGAGTTTGACCACCAGCTCCTTGAGGTTGAGGATGATCTGCATGACATCCTCCTTCACCCCTTCGATGGTGGAGAACTCGTGGAGGACGTCCTCGATGTAAACGCTGGTTACGGCTGTGCCGGGTACCGAGGAGAGCAGGATCCGCCTCAGCGGGTTGCCCAGCGTCACCCCGTATCCGCGGGCCAGCGGCTCCACCACGAACTCACCGTACTTGTCGGTGGTCTTGGCCTTGAATTCCGGAATTATCTGCATCGTCTGTTCCACCCGCCTGTTCCCTGTTCGTTCCGTTCTCTGATGTGACTCGGTCCGTTACTCACCGCGCCGAAGCGCAGGTGGATTACCTCGAGTAGTACTCGATGACCTGGAGTTCGTTGACCGGAACGACGATGTCTTCCCGCGCGGGTCGGTTCTTGAACCGTCCCTTGAGGTTCTCGGCGTCGAACTCGAGCCACGGCAGGGTCTTGCCCCGCTTCCGCTCCTCGACGTTCGCCTTGATGTGCTCGTTCTGTCGCGCCTTGGGAGCTACCGAGATCTCGTCGCCGGGGTTGACCCGGTAGGACGGGATGTCGACACGCTTGCCGTTGACATGGATGTGCCCGTGGGCGACGAACTGGCGCGCCTGCCGGCGGGTGTGGGCGATGCCCAGACGGAAGACGACGTTGTCGAGCCGCGACTCGAGCAGCTGCAGGAACACGGCGCCCGTCGAACCCTCTGCCTTGGTGGCTTCGTCGAACAGGTTGGCGAACTGCTTCTCGCTCATGTTGTAGAAGAAGCGCAGCTTCTGCTTCTCCCGCAACCGCACGCCGTAGTCGCTGATCCGGCGACGGCGACGCTGGCCGTGCTGGCCTGGCGGGTAGGGGTGTCTCTCCATGTATCGCTGCGCCTTGGGGGTCTCGACGAGGTTCACCCCTTCGCGCCTGCAGATCTTGACTATCGGTCCTCTGTATCGGCCCATTATCTCTCCTGAATACTCACTCTGCTCGAGTCGAGGTCGCAACCCGGGCGCCAGAGCACCCGGTCGTGCGGATGGCCGAAGGCCCATCCGCGGCCCTCATCTACATGCGCTTCCGCTTGCGGGGACGGCAGCCGTTGTGCGGCGTAGGGGTGTCGTCGACGATCGAGCGGACATTGACGCCGGTAGCCTGGATCGACCGGATCGCCTGCTCGCGGCCCGAACCGGTGCCGCGGATGACGATGTCGAGCTGGCTGAGGCCCATGTTCTGGGCCTTGCGGGTCGCGTCGGCGGCGGCCAGCTGGGCGGCGTAGGGCGTGCCCTTCTTGGAGCCCTTGTAGCCGATGGAACCGGAGCTCGACCAGGCCACCGTATTCCCGTCCGGATCGGTGATAGTGACGATGGTGTTGTTGTACGAAGCGTGGATGAACGCCTTGCCTTCGGCGAGGCTGCGCTTCGTGCGTTTCTTGGTCTTGGGACTCGGTTTGGCCACGTTCTTACCTCAGTTCCTACTTCTTCGGCGCCTTCTTCTTGCCGGCTACGGTACGACGCGGCCCCTTGCGGGTCCGGGCGTTGGTCTTGGTCGACTGACCGCGAACGGGCAGACCGCGGCGGTGGCGGAGTCCCCGGTAGCAGCCGATGTCCATCAGCCGCTTGATGTTGAGCTGGATCTCGCGCCGGAGGTCGCCCTCGACTTTGAACTCGCTCTCGACGATTCCGCGCAGCCGCGCGATCTCATTCTCGGCCAGGTCCTTCACGCGGGTATCGGGATCGACTTCGGCCTTCTCGAGGATCACTCGTGAGCGCGACAGCCCGATGCCGTAGATGTACGGCAGCGCATGCTCTACCCGTTTCTCCCTGGGAAGGTCTACCCCTGCGATTCGCGCCATATCAGCCCTGCCTTTGCTTGTGCTTCGGGTTCACCGAGCAGATCACGAACACCTTGCCGTGCCGCCGAACGATCTTGCACTTGTCACACATCGGTTTCACTGATGCCCGAACTTTCATCTCACATTCCTACTTTCGGTACACGATCCGACCCTTTTCCGGGTCGTAGGTGCTGATTTCGACGACGACGCGGTCACCCGGGAGGATCCGGATGTAGTGCCGCCTCATCTTGCCGCCCACATGGGCGAGGATCTCCGGACCCGCGTCGAGCTGGACCAGGAACGTGGTATTCGGCCGAGCCTCGAGAACCACACCCTCTGTGCGGATGGTGTCCTGCGTGGTTTCCTCGGCGCGATTTGTCCGTGGCCTCGGCGGACCAGATCTCCTACGCGCCATGCTTGCCTCCTCCTGCCGCGCCCGCCGGAGCTGCTGATTCTCCCTTGAGCGCGAACGTATCGCTTGCAGTCAACACCCGCGGTCCCTCATCGGTGACCGCAACGGTGTGCTCGAAGTGCGCGGCAAGACTCCCGTCAGCGGTGGGTGCTGTCCAGCCATCTTCCAGGATCCGAACCCGGGTGCGCCTCTCGGTCACCATCGGTTCCATCGCCAGGACGAGGCCGGGCCGTAGCACGGGACCGGTACCTGCGCGTCCGTAGTTGGGCAGCTCCGGCGCCTCGTGGAACTCACGACCGATGCCGTGCCCCACGAACTCCCTCACCACCCAGAAACCTTCGGCTTCGACGACGCTCTGTATAGCCGCGGAGATGTCGCCGAGCCTGTTGCCTGCCACCGCAGCCGCGATGCCCGCATGGAGCGAGCGTTCGGTGGCATCGAGCAACTTCTGCGCTTCTGCCGAGATCTCGCCGACCGCGTAGGTCTTCGCCATGTCGGCAGCGAAGCCTCCGTAGAAGGTGCCGATATCGACGGAAACGATGTCGCCTTCGGCAAGCGGACGCCGGTCCGGAAAACCGTGGACCACGACGTCGTTCACCGATGTGCAGAGCGTAGCCGGAAAGCCACGATAGCCCTTGAAGGCGGGCTTTCCGCCACGCGAGAGGATAGCATCTTCGGCAACCTGGTTCAACTCGGCGGTTGACACTCCCGGGGCGATCAGCTTCTCGACCGCTTCGAGGGCCTCACGGTTGATAACCGCGGCCTCTGCCATCTGGTCGATCTCGGCTGGACGCTTGAGGATCAATGCAGTACCTCGTTGATCCGTCCGGTCACGTCGTCCATCGAGCCCATACCGTCCACTACCACCAGCTTGCCCTGACCACGGTAGTAGTCGAGCAGCGGTTGGGTGTCGTTCCGGTAGACCTCCATCCGTTTGCGGATGGTGGCTTCATTGTCGTCGAACCGCCCCTCGTCCCGAGAACGCCGCATGAGCCTCCTGACCAACTCCTCCTGGTCCACCTCGAGGGCTACAGCGGCGGTCACCGAGGTATCCAGCTCGGCCAGGAGCGCATCGAGCGCGGCGGCCTGGGCCGAGGTGCGGGGGAAACCGTCGAGCAGCACCCTGACGTTCTGCTCGTCTTCGAGTTCATCTCGCACCATGGCGATGATGAGGTCGTCGGGCACGAGATCGCCCGCTTCCATGATCCCCTTGGCTCGCTGCCCGAGCTCGGTGCCACGCTCCACGTGCTCGCGGAGCATGTCGCCGGTCGACAGCTTCACCAGCCCTCGGCCGTGAGCCAGGCGGTTCGCCTGAGTACCCTTGCCGGCTCCAGGCGGTCCCATGAGCAGGAGGACTTCGGAGTCGGGCCGGGCGTCCACTAGAAGCGCCTCCCGCGGCCACGGATCCGGCCCTTGCTCACGAAGCCCTCGTAGTGCCGCATCATCAGCTGCGATTCGAGCTGCCGCAGGGTGTCGAGCGCGACGCCTACGACGATCAGCAGTCCGATGCCGGAGAAAACGAAGGAGAGCTGGCCGGTGCCGGTGATCCATGCAAGGGTTTGCGGCAGTGCGTTCACCGCGCCCAGGAAGAGAGCCCCCCAGAGTGTGATGCGACTGGTGATGCGGGTCAGGTGATCGGTGGTCGGCTGACCCGGTCGTACCCCGGGTACGAAGCCGCCGTACTCACGCAGGTTCTCTGAGATCCTGCGGGGATCGAATGAGATCTGCGTATAGAAGTAGGTGAACGCCATGATAAGCAGCGTGCTGGTCAGAAGGCCCTGCCACTGCGAGGTGTTGAACCAGACGCCGATGGCCTGCAGCCAGCCGACCGTAGGGAACGCTCCGATGATGGTCGTGGGCAGGATCAGGATCGACACCGCGAAGATGATCGGGATGACGCCCGCTGCGTTGAGCCGGAGCGGGATGTAGGTACTCTGGCCCCCCATCACCTTGCGCCCGACGACCTTGCGAGCGTACTGGACCGGGATCCTCCGCTCCGCCTGCTGCACTAGCACCATGCCGGCGATGGCGACGATCAGGAGGATGAAGAAGAACACCAGGCCGAAGACGTTGCCCTCGCCCTGGCTGATCAACGCGAACTGCTGAGAGAGGGCGTTCGGATAGGCGGCAACGATGCCCGCGTAGATGATCAGTGAGATGCCGTTGCCGATGCCGTACTCGCTGATCTTCTCGCCCAGCCACATCACGACGCTGATGCCGGCAACCTGGGTGACCATCACCACGAACCAGAAGAACGGCCCGTTCGACCAGCCCACTCTGAGCGCCCCGGAGGGGCCCAGCAGCGCGATTGCGAGGAAGAGCGACTGGATCGCCCCCAGCGCGGTCGCGCCGTAGCGCGTGTACTGGGTGATCTTGCGGCGGCCCTCCTCGCCCTGCTTGGCGAGGTCCTCCAGCGGTTTGTAGGTCGAAGTGAGGAGCTGGATGATGATGCTGGCGGTGATGTAGGGGATCACCCCGAGGGCAGCGATCGAGAAGACCTCGAAGTTGCCGCCCGAGATGAAGTTGAGCAGGGTGAACACGTCACCCTGTCCGAAGTTCCCCGATTGCAACGCCTGGATGTCGATCCCCGGCGTGGGGATGAATACCATCAGCCGGTACACGGCAAGCAGGCCGATCGTGACCAGCAGCTTCGCACGCAGGTCGGGAATGACCAGGGCGTTGCGAAAGGCAGCAAGCATTACTGCTGCTCCTCTCCGCTACCATCCTCCGACGCACCCTGGGTCTCTTCCTCGGCAGGCTTCTTCGCGGCCTTGGCCTTGGACTCCTTCTTGGCGCCGCTCGCCTTGGTGCCGTCGGCGCCGCTCGCCTTCGCCGCGCTGTTAGAGCCGGCTTCGCCTTCGGCCGCGGCCGATCCGCTGTTCTGCTTGCGGGCGCTCCCGGGCTTCTCGTCCGCCGACTGGGCCTTGGCCTGCTTTCCCTTCTTCGGTGCGGCCTCACCGGCCCCGAGTTCGTCGGCGCCACGCACCGTGCCGCCGCTTGCGATGACGGCCTGGGCGGCGCTGCGGCTGAACGCGTCGACGTCCACCTGAAGCTTCGAGACCTCCAGTTCACCGCGGCCGAGAAGCTTGACGGGCTTGTTGGCGTAGCGGACCAGGCCCCGCTGCTCGAGCGTCTCGGCAGTCACCGTGGCGCCCTCCTCGAAGACGCTCAGGTCTTCGAGGTTGACCAGCTGGAACTCTTCCCGCTCACGGGTGAAGCCGCGCTTCGGGAGCCGCATCACGAGTCGGGAGCGGCCGCCCTCCCAGCCGGCTCCCTGGCTGAAGCCGCTGCGGCTCGACTGGCCTTTCTGGCCACGGCCGGCGGTCTTGCCGCGGCCGCTGCCCAGGCCGCGCCCTACCCGGCGGCGCGATTTCTTCGAACCGGGCGCGGGTTTGAGGTCGTTGATCTTCATTTGCCCTGCCCTTCAACGGTGGAAGCTTCGATGGTTAGTAGGTAGGCGACCTTCCTGACCATGCCCTGGACGTCGGGGGTGTCGGCCACTTCGCGAGTGTCGCCGATCTTCTTCAGGCCGAGGCCCCGCAAGGTCGCCCGCTGATCTTTCGGCACGCCGATCTGAGAGCGAGTGAGAGTCACCTTCACTGGGCCATCTCCCGCTCGCGCTTGGCGTCCTCGAACGTCTTGAGCTGCTTCAGTCCGTCGATCACCGCGTAGGAGACGTTGGTCATGTTGCGCGAACCGAGCTCCTTGGTGAGGAGGTTGCGGTAGCCCGCGAGTTCGACGATCGCACGGGGAACGGTGCCTGCGATCACGCCGGTACCGGGACCGGCGGGCTTGAGCATGACCCGAGAGGTGCCGTGGGAACCCAGCACCTCGTGAGGGATGGTGCCGGCGCCTTCGATCGGAACCTCGATCAGATTGCGGCGGGCGACGTACTGGCCCTTCTGGACGGCCAGCGGTACTTCCTTGGCCTTGCCCAGACCGATGCCGACCCTGCCGTTGCGGTCGCCGATGACCACCATGGCGCCGAAGCGGAAGCGACGGCCACCCTTGTAGGTCTTGGCGGTACGGCGGATGAAGATTACCTTGTCTTCGAAATCGGTGTCAGCCATCAGAACTCCAGGCCTCCCTCGCGTGCGCCTTCGGCCAGAGCCTGGACGCGGCCGTGATAACGATAGGCGCCGCGATCGAATACAACGCGCTTCACGCCCTTCTCGATCGCCCGTTCTGCCAGCGCCTTGCCGACCGCGCGGGCCTGATCGATCTTGGTGCCTCTGGTCGCCAGGCTCTTGGAGTTCGCCTCGGCAACGGTCATCCCCTTCTCATCGTCGATGAGCTGGGCGTAGATGTACTTGGCGCTGCGGAACACGCTGAGGCGCAGGCGTCCGGTCGCGACCGGGCGCTCGAGCCGACTCCGCGTGCGGAAGGCGCGGCGCTCTTTGGTAGTGAGTGTTCTCATTCCTTACTCCTCGATTACCGCGCGGCGGCCTTGCCGGGCTTGAGACGGACCTCTTCGCCCTGGTAGCGGACGCCCTTGCCGTGGTAGCTGTCGGGCGGCCTCACGGCGCGGATGTTCGCCGCCACCTGTCCGACGAGCTGCTTGTCGATGCCGCTGACCACGATCCGGGTAGGTTCGGGAGCGGCGATCGTCACGCCTTCGGGCGGCTCTATGGTGACGGTGTGCGAGTAGCCGACGTTGAGTTCGAGCTGCTTGCCCTTCATCTGGCAGCGGAAGCCCACGCCGCGGATCTCGAGGTGACGCTCGAAGCCTTCGGTCACGCCGGTCACGGCGTTTGCGACCAGCGCGCGGGCGAGGCCGTGATGGGCGCGGTCGTTGCGATGATCGCTGGGGCGCTCGACGGTGACGACGCCATCCTCCTGCTTGACGGTGAGGCGCTCGCTCACAGGCACCTGCAACTGGCCCTTCGGACCCTTCACCGACACCAGGCCGTCGTCGACCTTGACTTCGACGCCCTTGGGAAGCTGGATCGGGGAGTTGCCGACTCGAGACATCACCAGACCTCGCAGATGACTTCGCCGCCGACGTTCTTGCGGCGCGCCTCGCGGTCGACCATGAGACCTTGCGAGGTGCTCAGGACGGCTACGCCCAGACCACCGCGCACCACCGGCACGTGCTTGGCATTGGCGTACGCCCGCCGTCCAGGACGCGATACGCGGGTAAGGGAGTTGATGAGCGGTGCACGCTTGGGGCCGTACTTGAGGCCCACGCGGATGACCGGGTGGCCGTCCACATCGACCTGCTCGACCGACTTGAGGTAGCCTTCGCGAACGAGGAGTTCGGCGAGAGCCCGCTTGAACTTGCTTGCGGGTATGTCTACGCTCTCGGAGCCTATCGCCCCGGCGGTACGGATCCTGTTGAGCATGTCCGCGATCGGATCACTATGCATCTTCGCCTACTTTCGCGAGACCGGTATCAGCGGACTCCCGCTGACCTTTGCCTCTGGTTTTCGACATCTCTCTTGTGTTCACGCTTTCCTCTGTTTTGTGTCCGAGGCGATAGCTGCTTACCAGCTCGACTTGGTCACTCCCGGCAGGTATCCCTCATGGGCGAGCTCACGCATGCAGATGCGGCAGAGGCCGAAGTCGCGGAGATAGCCGCGGGCACGGCCGCAGCGCTGGCAGCGGTTGACGGAGCGCGTGGAGAACTTGGCTTCACGCTTACTCTTTGCGATCTGGGCCTTGGTAGCCAATTCGATCCCTTTCCTTATTTCCTGAACGGCATGCCGAGCAGCTCGAGCAGGCTTCGTGCCTCTTCGTCCGTCCGGGCGGTCGTCACGATAGTGATGTCCATGCCGCGCACGGCGTCGGACTGATCGTACGAGACCTCGGGGAACACCAGCTGCTCGCGGATGCCGAGGCTGTAGTTGCCTCGACCGTCGAACGAGCCGCTAGGCACGCCACGGAAGTCACGCACCCTGGGAAGGGCGATGTTGACGAGCTTGTCGAGGAACGCCCACATGCGCACGCCGCGCAGGGTCACCTTGAGCCCGATCGGCATTCCGGTCCGGACCTTGAAGTTCGAGACGCTCTTCTTCGCCTTGGTGATGACGGGGCGCTGAAGGGCGATCTGGGCGAGCTCCTTCTGCGCCTTCTCCAGGACCTTCGAGTCGTCGCGGGCTTCGCCCAGGCCCATGTTGATGACGATCTTCTCGAGCTTCGGCACGGCCATCGGGTTCTGGTAGCCGTGGCGCTCCGAGAGCTGTTCGATGCTCTGCTGGTAGCGCTCCTTGATGGGTAGGTTCACCTGTTCCATGCTCACACTCACTCGTCGAGCTGCGCGCCGCTCTTGCGGGCGACCCTGACCTTGCGGCCGTCGTTCAGGAACTTCATGCCGATGCGGGTGGGCTCGCCGCTCTGCGGGTCGAGGACCATCACGTTCGAAGCGTGGATGGGCACCTCCTGCTCGCGGTAACCGCCGCGCGGGTTCTCCTGGGTGGGCCGCTGCGCCTTGCGGATCACGTTGACGTTCTCCACGAGCACCCGGTTCTTCTCCGGGAACACGGCCAGGACCTTCCCCTCGGACCCCTTGTGAGGACCCGATATGACCCGCACCTGGTCGTTGCGCTTTATGCGCATCTTCGTTCTGGCTCTAGGCATCAGAGCACCTCCGGGGCCAGCGAGACGATGCGCATGAACTTCTTCTCGCGCAGTTCACGCGCCACCGGGCCGAACACGCGCGTGCCGCGCGGCTCGTTCTGGTTGTTGATGATCACCGCGGCGTTCGAGTCGAAGCGGATGGCGGAGCCGTCCTTGCGGTTGATCTCCTTCTTGGTGCGGACGATGACGGCCTTGACCACGTCGCCCTTCTTCACGTCGGCCCGCGGGATGGCGTCCTTGACGGCCGCCACTATCACGTCGCCGACGCTGCCGACGAACTGCTGGCCGGTACCCAGCACGCGGATGCACTGGATCCGCCGGGCGCCGGAGTTGTCGGCCACATCGAGGTATGTCTCTTGCTGGATCACCTCGGACTAGCCTCTCGCCTTCTCCACAAGACGCGTAACGGTGAACCGCTTGCGCTTGCTGATGGGCCTGGCGGCGGTGATCTCGACGATGTCGCCGACGCCGTACTGGTTCTCTTCGTCGTGCGCCAGGTACTTCTTCGACACGCTCACGACCTTGCCGTAGAGCGGGTGCTTGAAGCGCCGTTCGACGCGCACGCTCACTGTCTTGTCGGCCGCATCCGAAACCACGCGGCCCTGCAGGATCCTCTTCATCGGGCTTCTTTCTCCTTGGCGATCGTCAGCAGTTGCGCGATCTCACGCTTCGCAACGCGGATACGACGGGGGTTCGACGCCTGCCCGACGGCAGCCTGGAAGCGCAGGTCGAGGAGTTCTTCGCGTCTCTTCTCGACCTCGGCCCGGATCTCGTCGGGAGCGAGGTTCCGGATCTCATTGGGCTTCATCGTAGACCTCGCGCTTGACCATCTTGACCTTGATGGGGAGCTTGTGGCTGGCGAGGCGGAACGCCTCCTTGGCCTGCTCCTCGGTGACGTTGGCTACCTCGAACAGCACCCGGCCCGGCTTGACCACCGAGACCCAATACTCGACGGCGCCCTTGCCCTTACCCATCCGGACTTCCTGCGGCTTCTTGGTCACCGGCTTATCGGGGAAGATACGGATGTAGATCTTGCCTCCACGGCGGAAGTGCCGGCTCATCGTGATGCGGCACGCCTCGATCTGGTTCGACTTGATCCAGGCGGGCTCCATGGCGACGAGACCGTAGTCACCGAAGGCGAGGTAATCCCCGCCCTTGGTGTCGCCGGTCATCCGGCCCCGCATCTGCTTGCGGTATTTGACCCTCTTGGGAAGCAGCATGCTTACTTCTCCCTCTTGACCCTGGTACGACCCGGCCGACGGTCGCCGCCTTCACGGCTGTCGCGTCGGCGCGCCTGGGGGCGGCGGCGCTTGCGGCGCTCGTCGTCCTTGGGCGGACGGGGCAGGACGGCAGCACGGCGCTGGCGGTCCCCGACGATCTCGCCGTGGAACACCCACGCCTTGACTCCGATGACACCGTAGGTGGTGTTGGCCTCAGCCGTGCCGTAGTCGATGTCCGCGCGCAGAGTCTGCAGCGGAACGCGCCCGTCAGAATACCACTCGGGGCGTGCCTGCTCCGATCCTCCGAGACGTCCCGAGCAGCGGATCTTCACGCCCTTGGCGCCCGATTCCATGGTGCGCTGCACCGCCTGCTTCATCGCCCGCCGGAAGGCGAAGCGGCGCTCGAGCTGCTCGGCGATCCGCTGCGCTACCAGCACCGCGTTGACGTTGGCGTTGGGAACTTCCTGGACGTTGACCGCCACGGTGCCGTCGATCTCGCTGTCGAGCTTGGCACGAAGCGCCTTGATCGACTCGCCGCCACGACCTATGACCACGCCGGGCTTCGCGGTGTGGATGGTCACGTTGATGTTGTGAGCCGCGCGGTCGATGTCGATCCGGGCGATTCCGGCCCGGCCCACGTCCTTGAGAACGGCGTTGCGGATCTTCTCGTCCTCCCCCAGCAGCTTGGGGTAGGTCTTCGGATCGGCGTACCAGTTGGCCGACGGACTCTTGTTCACACCGAGGCGGAAGCCCCGGGGGTTGATCTTGTTACCCACGTCGTTCCTCCAATGTGATCGTGATGTGGCAGGTGCGCTTCCTCATGAGATCCGCACGGCCGCGCGCACGATGGAGGATCCGCTTCAGAGTGGGACCATCGTCGACCATGATCTTCGAGACGAAGAGGCTGTCCTCGAACATGTCGTGGTTGTTCACCGCGTTCGCCTTGGCGCTCTGCAGCAGCTTGAGGATCGGCTTGGCGGCACGCTTGTCGGTGTAGCGGAGGATGTTCTCGGCCTCGAGCACCTCCTTGCCGCGGATCAGGTCCGCCACCAGTCGCGTCTTTCGCGGGGTGGAGCGGAGCATCTTCAGGGTGGCCTTCGCTTCCACGCCTACTCCTTCCGTGAACCGCTGTGACCGCGGAAGTTGCGGGTGGGCGCGAACTCGCCCAGTTTGTGGCCCACCATGTTCTCCTGCACGAAGACAGGGACGTGCTGGCGCCCGTTGTAAACGCCGATGGTGTGGCCCACCATCTCGGGGACGATCGTGCTGCGGCGGCTCCAGGTACGGATGACCCGGCGATCGCCGGCCTGATTGGCGGCGTCGATCTTGTCGAGCAGGTGATCGTCCACGAAGGGGCCCTTCTTGAGGCTACGACCCATTCTCTACTTCCCCTTCCGGCGCCGCACTATGAACCGTGAGCTGGTCTTGCGGCGGTTGCGCGTCTTGTATCCCTTGGCCTGCTGGCCCCAGGGGCTGACCGGTGGACGACCGCTGGTGGAGCGGCCCTCGCCGCCACCGTGCGGGTGATCGACCGGGTTCATGGCGCGGCCGCGCTGGTGAGGCTTGCGCCCGAGCCAGCGGGTCCTGCCCGCCTTGCCGATGACCACGTTCTTGTGCTCGGCGTTGCCCACCGAACCGACGGTCGCGTAGCACTCGCCGTGCACGCGGCGAAGCTCACCCGAAGGGAGCCGCAGCGTGACGTAGTTCCCGTCGCGACCCTGTATCTGGATCGAGGTGCCGGCGCTCCTGGCCAACTGCGCGCCGCGTCCGGGGACCAGTTCGACCGAGTGCACGACCGCGCCGATCGGGATGAAGCGAAGCGGCATGGCGTTGCCGACGACCGGCTCGGCCTCGGGACCGGAGACGATGCGGCTGCCTACCTCGAGCTTCTCGGGCGCCACGATGTAGCGCTTCTCCCCATCGAGGTAGTGCAGGAGAGCGATGTTGGCGCTGCGGTTCGGGTCGTACTCGATCCCGGCGACCTTGGCGGGCACGCCCTCCTTGTCGCGACGCTTGAAATCGATCACCCGGTAGCGTCGCTTGTGACCGCCACCCCGGAACCTCGAGGTGACCCGTCCACGGTTGTTGCGGCCACCCTTCTTCTTCATCGGGGCGAGCAGAGACTTCTCCGGCTCGGTCTTGGTGACCTCGCCGAAGTCCGACGTCGTCATGAAGCGCCGGGAGGGCGTATAGGGGCGGTATTTCCTGGTAGGCATCTTCCCTCCCTCAGGTAAGGCCTTCGAGCTGCTGGATACGCTGCCCGGGCTTGAGCGTGACGATCGCCTTCTTGCGGTTCTTCTCGCGGCCTTCGAAGCGACCCATGCGCTTCGTCTTGCCCTTCACGTTCACGAGGTTGATCTTCACCACGTCGACGTCGAAGACCTGCTGAACGGCTTCCTTGACCTGCGTCCTGTTGGCGTGCGGGTGCACGAAGAAGGTGTAGCGGCTGTTCTCGATGCCCGACACGGCCTTCTCCGAGAGCACCGGAGCGATGATGATGTCGAACGCGTTCACTGCTCGTCTCCCTGTCCGAACACGGAGGCGTCGGCGATCACGTGCTGGTGACGCAGGATGTCGTAGACGTTGAGGCCGGCGGGCTGCAACACGCTCACCCACGGCAGGTTGCGTGCGGCGCGGCGCGCCAGCTCGTCGTCGGAGACGAGGAGCACCCGTTCACTGCCGTCGAACCCGTGCTCCTTGGCCCAGGCGACGAACTGCTTCGTCTTGCCTTCGATTCCGAACGACTCGACGAGGGTCAGCTTGCCGCTGTTCGCCCGGTCGGCGAGGGCCATGTGGAGGCCCAGCCGCCGAACCCGTTTCGGCAGGGCGTAGCTGTAGTCCCTCGGCTGCGGACCGAAGGTGGTTCCTCCGCCCACGAAGATGGGTGCCTTGCGGCTGCCGTGACGAGCCCGGCCGGTGCCCTTCTGCGGGTAGATCTTGGCGGTGGAGCCCCTGACCATGCCCCGCGTCTTGGTTGCAGCGGTACCACGGCGCCGCTTGGAGAGCTGCCAGGCGACGACTTCGTGAAGAACCGACTCCTTCGGCTCGGGCAGGTCGAGCGTCACCTTGCGGCCACTGCCGATGACGTCCAGTGTTACGGTCATCCGCCCACCTTCCTCTTGCGCGACTCCTTGATGACGATGGTGGAGCCGTTCGGTCCGGGCAGCGCGCCCTTGATGAGCAGCAGATTGTCGTCCTTGCGGATCTCGACGAGCTCCAGCCCGACTGTGGTCACCGTCTCAGCGCCGTAGTGTCCGGCCATCCGCTTGCCCTTGTAGACGCGACCGGGGAACTTCCGTTGACCGATCGAGCCGGGGTGGCGGTGCTTCTTCTTGGTGCCGTGGGTAGCGGGCATGCCGGCGAAGCCCCAGCGTTTGATGACGCCGGCGGTGCCGCGGCCCTTGGTGGTTCCGGTCACGTCGACCTTCTGACCCTCCTCGAAGATCTCGACGGTGACGGCGTCACCTTCGGGGTCGTAGTCGCGCAGCTCGACGAGATGGCGCTGCGGAGCTACCCCTGCCTTCTTGAAGTGGCCGGCCTCCGGTTTGTTGGTGGCCTTCTCCGACTTCTCCGACCACCCGAGCTGCACGGCGCTGTAGCCGTCCTTATCGGGGGTCTTGCGCTGCACCACGGGACAGGGCCCAGCCAGCACGACGGTAACCGGGATCAGTTTCTCGCCCTGCCAGACTTGGGTCATGCCCACCTTGGTGCCCAGGATTCCTTTCACGTCTAACGTCCTCCGACAGTCTTTATCTCGATGTCGACCCCGGTGGGGAGGTCGAGGTGCATGAGGCTGTCGATGGTGCTCTTCGTGGGAGCCTTGATGTCGATCAGCCGGTTGTGGGTGCGGATCTCGAAGTGCTCGCGGCTGTCCTTGTCGGTGAACGGGCCGCGGAGCACGCAGAAGCGCCGGGTTCGGGTCGGCAGCGGCACAGGGCCGGCAACCTTGGCGCCGGTGCGCCGGACCGTGTCGACGATCTTGGTCGCTGACGAATCCAGCGACCGATGGTCGAACGCCTTGAGTTTGATGCGGATTCGGGGAGCAGCCATGATTACTTCGTTACCGCCGTGACGACGCCCGCACCAACGGTACGACCACCCTCACGGATCGCGAACCGGAGACCCTCCTCCATCGCGATCGGCTTGATCAACTCAACCCCAAGCTCAACATTATCCCCCGGCATAACCATCTCCACCCCACCAGGC
>DASVCN010000013.1 GCA_036381595.1 Trueperaceae bacterium
GTTGTCGAGTCGTTCCGCCGGCTTGACCGCTCAGATCGGCTGCCGGCCCGTTCGACACCCTTGTAACCACTCCTTTGCTAACCTCTAGACTTCGGAAGTGACCGCAGCGGAGGAGCAGGTCCTCGAAGTCGTACAGTCGTGGGGCGCGGTACGGATACTCGGTCCGCTCGAAGGTGGCAACCGTAATACCGCACTCCTCGTCGAGCTGAACGGAGAGTCGGTAGTTGCCAAGACCACGCGCCGGAGCGAGGCGTCCCTGCGCTGGCTGCATCCCGTACTGGAACGGGCCGAACGTGCTGGCTTCGTCGTGCCCCGTTTGCTGCCGGATCTGTCTGGCCGGTTCGTCGTCAACGGCGTTACCGTCGAAACGTTCCTCCAGGGGGAGCGCTTCCCGCGGGCGGAACTCGGAATCGTCGGGCCCATCATCAGACGGTTCCACCTATCGACCCGCGGCCTGACGCAACGCCCGGGCTTCCGGTCGACCCTCGAGCTGGTGGCCCACGACCGTGGCGGCGACGTCGATTTGAACGAGATGCCGGAAGGCCTGGCTCAAGCGTGCCGCGAAGCCTGGCGACAGCTTCGCGGCTCGCCCGTATCCGTTGTCCACGGCGACCTGAACCCGGACAACCTCTTGCTCGTGAACGGAGACGACGTTGGCCTCGTCGACTGGGACGAGGCGCGAGTGGACGTTTCGCTGCTCGATGAGGCCGCACTCGCCTGGGCCGGTGCAAGCGGCAACGGAGCGCATTCTCCAGCGCAACGCGCCCTGCTGGCGTGGGAGCTTGCCGCCTCATGGCGCATCGAGCCGGAGTATTCTCGGAAGCTGTCGGAAGAGTTCATGAAGTCGATTGGAGACGCCCGATGAGTAGTGCGATTCCTTTGCCGGAGTTCGACCAGGAGATGGCGACGACTCGCCGCCTGCTGGAGAGGGTACCGAGCGAGAAGGGCGAGTGGAGGCCGCACCAGAAGTCTTTCCCGCTCGCCCATCTGGCTCAGCTGATCTCGATCATGCCGGGTTGGATCACGGTCTCGCTCACCACCACGGAACTCGATCTGCAGGAGGGGAGCGGCTACTCGATCGAGACCACCGAGGTGCTGCTCCGCCAGT
Organism: Trueperaceae bacterium; assembly: GCA_036381595.1. Taxonomy (NCBI): domain Bacteria; kingdom Thermotogati; phylum Deinococcota; class Deinococci; order Trueperales; family Trueperaceae; species Trueperaceae bacterium. The sequence continues at coordinate 1,109 of DASVCN010000013.1, forward strand.
TCGACCGGAACGTGGCCGAGGCGCGCTCGGCGCTGGAGCAGGTCACCGGGGCCGATCTCGACGTCGGCTGGTCCCTCATGATGGGCGATCGGTTGCTCGACACGACGCCCCGCGGCAAAGTCGTTCGCCAGCACCTCAATCACCTCATCCATCACCGCGGTCAGCTGAGCGTCTACCTCCGGCTGCTGGACGTGCCCATCCCGAGCATCTACGGCCCTACCGCCGACGAAGGGTGGTCGGGGTGAGTGATGACGAGCGGGCGATCCGGGCGTTGGTCGACAGGTGGATGGAGTTGACCGTCGAAGGTGACGTCGATGGTGTCCTCGACCTGATGAGCGACGACGTGGTCTTCAGCGTGAGTGGCCAGGAGCCGTTCGGCAAGGAGGAGTTCGCTGCCACGGCCAGGCAGATGCAGGGCCTCAGGATCGAGGGGAGTAACGAGATCCGCGAGCTCCAGATCCTCGGTGACTGGGCCTTCATCAGGAACTTCATCGACATACGCATGTCGCCACCCGGAGCCGAAGCGCCTGTTCACCGCAACGGCTACACCCTCACTCTGCTGCGCAAGGAGGCCGACGGGCGCTGGCGCCTGGCGCGGGACGCGAACATGGTGAGCAGAGTCGATCACGGGCCCGCGTAGGCAGCTCGAACCGGATTCCGGCGCTCACTGATTGCTCGCACACACCGGATCACGAACATTGCTCCCGGACGACCCTGCGATCGAGCGAGAAGACAACGTCTCCCCTGTCACGACGGCCGGTGCGTGCGGATGGGCCGGGCTGAACGGTTGGTCGTGCTCGACGGCGACGACAGGGTTCGTGGGCCCGCAACAGTATGAAACTTGCCATTGACGCTCGGCTCACCAGCCACGTACGCTTCGGCCCTGAGGAGGCAAGCGTGAACCGTCTCGCCCTAGTTGCCATCGGGCTCTTCTTGCTCGCACTTACTGCCTGTGCCCCTCAGGCCCAGGTAGAGGACAACGTCATACCTACGCTCGTCTCGGCCACTGTCGAAGGAGACACGGTGGTTCTGCAGGGCCGCTACTTCGGGGATGGACAGGGCGGTCAGGCCAACGGCTCCTACGTCATCCTCGGCGCGAACGCTAACGGCAACGGTGGTGTGCGTGCTCCGGTAGTCTCCTGGGCGCCCAGCCGTATCGAAGTGAGCATTCCTGAGGGCACCGGCTACGGCTACGCCTTCGTATACGTCGATCGGATCCGCTCTACCGGCCTCCCTGTCAACATCTTCTGATCCGAGTCCGCATCCTCGTGCCTGGCCGCCTAGCGCGGCCTTTTTTCATGCGCCGGATGAGCTTTCGCCACGCCTAAAGTGCGTTCTCAGCGGTTGTACGGGCATCGACGTGCCAGTGTAGACTCGGACGTTATGAGGCTTCAGGCCGTCAAGGGCACTCACGACATCCTCCCTGAACAGATACCCGCCTGGCGGAACCTGCGTCGAGCCGTCGAGAACACGCTCGAGCGCGCCGGAGTGCGAGAGATCGCCACCCCGGTCTTCGAGTACAGCGAGGTTTTCACCAAGTCGGTGGGCGAGTCGGCCGACCTCGTGGTCCAGAAGGAGATGTACACCTTCGAGGACCGTGGCGGTCGTTCCCTCACCCTTCGTCCCGAGTTCACCGCCGGCGTCCTGCGCGCCTACATCGAGCACGGCATGCACACCCGGCCTACACCGGTGAAGCTCTGGAGTTTCGGCCCCGTCTTCAGGGCCGAGAACGTCCAACGAGGCCGCTTCCGCCAGTTCCATCAGGTGAACTGCGAACTGCTGGGGCTCACCTCGCCACTCATAGACGCCGAGGCGATCGCGCTGCTCTTCCGCACCCTGGAGGCGTGTGGGCTCACTCGGATGACGGTGAAGCTCGGGACCGTCGGTGACCCCGAGCACCGCGCTGCCTACAACGCCTATCTTCGCGACCAACTTGAGCCACGGGCGAGTGAGCTCAGCGAGACGAGCCGCACCAGGCTGGCCATAAATCCCATGCGCATACTGGACGCCAAGGACGAGCGAGACCAGTCGCTGGTGCGGGAATTGAAGCGGCCCCTCGATTTCGTGGACGGCGCCGCCCGGGAGCATTTCGAAGAGCTGCAGTCGCACCTGCGCGCCTGGAGCATACCCTTCGAGATCGATCCGGCCATCGTGCGCGGCCTCGACTACTACCGGCGCACCGCTTTCGAGATCCATCATGGGAGCATCGGCGCTCAGTCGGCGATCTGCGGCGGCGGACGCTACGACGGGCTGGTCGAAAGCCTGGGAGGGCCGCCCACTCCCGGCATCGGTTGGGCGTTCGGCGTCGAGCGGGTACTAGATGCCCTGCAGCAGGAGGGCGTAAAGACCTCCGCCCCCCGGACTGCGGACCTCTTCCTGGTGCCGCTCGACGACCAGGCGGTAGCCGAGGTTGCCAGAACCGCCGAGCGGCTCAGGGACCGTTTCCAGGTGGAGCACGCGTACTCGAAGCGCAACGTTGGCAAGGGCCTTCGCGACGCCGACCGGTCGGGAGCGACGTACGCCGCGCTGCGAGGACCGGACGAGCGCTCCCGCGGCATCTACACGGTCAAGCAGCTGGCTTCGGGTGAGCAGCAGGATGTGCCCGAGGAGGAGCTCGAGAGGCTGCTGCTCGCCGAACCCGCGACTAGATGAGAGGGTACGCCCGGGATCCGCGGGCAACCTCGAGATGAACGACAAGTCACCAGGAGTCTGAAGATGGAACGAACGCATCAGTGCGGCGCATTGCGGGCCGAGCATCAGGGAAGTGCCGTCGTGCTGCAAGGTTGGGTGAACCGGCGCCGAGACCTGGGTGGTCTGATTTTCCTCGACCTGCGCGACCGCACCGGTCTGGTACAGGTGGTCGTCGAACCCGACAACTCGGACGCCTTCGAAGTCGCTGAGACGGTGCGCAGCGAGTACGTGCTCACCGTGCGCGGCACCGTTCGGCTTAGGCCCGAGGGACAACGGAGCGAGAAGCTCGAAACCGGCGATGTCGAGGTGCTGGTGCGGGAGCTGGAAGTGCTGGCCGAGTCCAGGACGCCGCCCTTCCAGGTGGACGGCAGCATCGCCGACCAGGAGGTGAACGAGGAGTTACGGCTGCGCCACCGCTACCTCGACCTGCGGCGTCGCGAGGCCGCCCGGCCGCTGCTGGTGAGGCACCGGGTTTCGAAGGCGATATGGGATTACCTGGACGAGCAGGGCTTCGTGCAGGTCGAGACGCCGCTGCTGACCCTGTCGACCCCGGAAGGAGCCCGAGACTACCTGGTCCCTTCACGTGTCGAGCCGGGCAGCGTCTACGCCCTGCCGCAGTCACCTCAGCTGTTCAAACAGATGCTCATGATCGGGGGCTTCGACCGCTACTTCCAGATCGCCCGTTGCTTCCGCGACGAGGATCTTCGGGCCGACAGGCAACCCGACTTCACCCAGCTCGACATCGAGATGAGCTTCGTCGATCAGGAAGACGTCCTCACGCTCAACGAGGGGCTGATGGCCCACGTGGTGCGGGCCGCCACCGGACGGGAGATCGTTACTCCTTTCGCCCGCCTCCCCTACCGGGAAGCGATGGACCGTTACGGCTCCGACAAGCCCGACCTGCGGTTCGGCCTCCCGATCGAGGATGCCTCCGAGATCTTCCGGGGGGGCGAGTTCAAGGCTTTCGCTGCTGCTGTCGATTCGGGGGGCAGCGTGAAGGTGTTGGCCGTGCCCGCGACCCAGGCGGGGGAGCTCAGCCGCAAGGCCCTGAGCGAGCTCGAGGAGCACGCCAAGCGCTACGGCGCCCGAGGTCTCGGCTGGCTCAGGAGGTCCGGTGACGGCTTCAGCGGGCCGATCGCTAAGTTCGTGGAACGGGAGAGGGAGCGACTCGCCGACCTCGCGCCGCACGAGGGCGACCTACTCCTCTTCGTGGGCGCGCCGTGGCGCACGGCGTGCACGTCCTTGGGCGCCGTGCGGCTGGAACTGGGCCGGCGGCTAGGCCTCCTCGACGACGAGGCTCTCAACTTCCTCTGGGTGGTGGACTTCCCGCTCCTCGAGCAGGACGAGGAAACTGGCGACTGGACTTACATGCACCATCCGTTCACGCGGCCCAGGGCGGAGGACCTGGAGCGACTGGAGAGCGATCCGGGTTCGGTGCGGGCCTGGGCCTACGACCTCGTCCTTAACGGCAACGAGGTGGGAGGAGGTTCTCTGCGCATCCACAGGTTGGACGTGCAGGAGCGGATGTTCGCCGCCCTGGGGTTCAGCCGGGAGGAGGCGCAGCGACGGTTCGGGTTCTTCCTGGAGGCGCTCTCCTACGGCGCCCCGCCGCACGGCGGCATCGCCTGGGGCCTCGACCGGCTGGTGATGCTCCTCGCCGGCGAGGAGAGCATCCGTGACGTCATCGCCTTCCCCAAGAACCAGCGAGGCGTCGACCCGCTCACGGGAGCGCCCGCTCCGGCCGACCCGCAGCAGCTCCACGAGCTGGGGCTCGAACTGATCGGGGAGAGAAAGTGATCCCGCTCGTGGTTCTCGACCTCGACGGAACCCTGATCGACTCCAGCGGTCAGGTCGACGAGTGCGTCTGGGACGCGGTGGAGGAGCTGCGCTCGGTGGGGGTGAAGATGTCGGTGTGCACCGGCCGGCCCAGCGCCGGCGTGGCGCTTCGGGTGGCGAAGCGGCTGGGCCACCGCAATCCCCACATCTTCCAGACAGGAGCGCTCATCTCGGATCCGGCCGGCGATACCCTGCACGTGGCGGCCCTGCGCGAGTCGGTCGCCCTCCAGCTCGTCGAGTACGCCCGGGAGCTCGGGTACACGCTCGAGCTCTACACCCCGACAACCCTCTACGTCGAACGGAAGACGCAGATAAGCGAGGCGCACGCGAAGATGATCGGGGTCACGGCTCTGGTGCGGGACCTGGCGGAGGTCGCCCGCATCGAGCCGGTGGTGAGGGCGCAGTGGGTGGTGACCTCGGACCAGCGGGCGCAGGTCGAAGGGTTGCCTCTTCCCGGCGCACAGCTATCCTCTGCCAACTCCCCCGCTCTGCCCAACACCGCGTTCGTGAGCGTCACCCGCGAAGGGGTTTCCAAGGGGAGCGCGGTGAAGCTGCTGGCCGAGATGCAGGGGGTACCGCTCAGAGACGTTATGGCGATCGGCGACAGCGAAGGGGACGTTCCGATGCTCGAAGCCGTCGGCCACCCGCTGGTGATGCCCAGCGCCCCACTGGCCGTACGGGAGCGCTTCCCCGTCCTGGCGAAGAGCGTCGAGGAGTGCGGGGTCGTGGAGGCCCTGGAGAAGGCGCTGACGCTCGAACGCGCCTGACCCCCGACGGTCCCGGAAAGCGTGACCGAGGGCCACAATCCGGTCCCCGCGATAGACTACCGCTCATGCAACGTGCGACCATCAGCGAACTCAGCCGCTTCGAAGGGTCCGAGGTCCAGATCTCCGGCTGGCTCACCGGACTGCGCTCCAGCGGCAAGATAGCCTTCCTGCAGCTACGCGACGGCACCGGCTTCGTGCAGGGCGTCGTCGTCAAGAATGAGGTAGGGGACGACACGTTCGAACTCGCCCGCGGACTGACGCAGGAGAGCAGCGTCCGCGTGACGGGCGAAGTGAGGGCCGACCCCCGGTCTCCAGGCGGAGTCGAGCTGGGCGTGAGCGCAGTGGAGCTGGTCTCCCCTGCCGTGGACTACCCGATAACGCCGAAGGAGCACGGCGTCGACTTCCTGATGGAGCGGCGGCACCTCTACCTGCGGCACAAGGGTCCCTGGGCGATCATGCGCGTGCGGGACGAACTGGAGCGGGCGATACACGACTTCTTCGCGGAACGTGAGTTCGTTCGCTTCGACGCCCCCTTCTTCATGCCAACCGCGGTCGAGGGCACCACCAACCTCTTCGAGATCGATCTGTTCGGTGATGACAAAGCCTACCTGTCGCAGTCGGGGCAACTGTACGGGGAGGCGGGGGCGATGGCGCTCGGCGCCATCTACACGTTCGGTCCGGCCTTCAGGGCAGAGAAGAGCAAGACCCGGCGGCACCTGCTCGAGTTCTGGATGATCGAGCCAGAGGTCGCCTATCTGGAGCACGAGGGCAACGTGAAGCTGCAGATAGACCTGATCAGCTACCTCGTGGGCCGGGTCCTCGAACGGCGCCGTAACGAGCTCGAGGTGCTGGGCCGCGACGTGAGCAAGCTTGAGCCCACGGCCAACGGCGACTTCCCGCGTATCAGCTACGACGAGGCGCTCGAACTGCTGCGTTCGAAGGGCGAGGAGATCGAGTGGGGCGATGATTTCGGTGCGCCGCACGAGACCATGCTTGGCGATCAGTTCGATCGACCGGTCGTCATCGAAGCCTGGCCCACGGAGGCGAAGGCGTTCTACATGGAGCCGCTCGACGGGGACCCGACGAGGGTGAAGAACAACGACATGATCGCACCCGAGGGGTACGGGGAGATCATCGGCGGGTCACAGAGGATCCACGACCTGGATCTGCTGAAACAGCGGATCGCCCAGCACGGACTGCCGGCCGAGGCGTTCGAGTGGTACCTAGACTTGCGCCGCTACGGCAGCGTTCCCCACTCCGGGTTCGGCATGGGCCTCGAGAGGGTGCTCGCCTGGATCACCGGAGCTCATCACCTGCGTGAGGTGATCCCGTTCCCGAGGATGCTCACCCGTCTCTACCCCTGATGACCGGAAGCCGCTAGAGCGCGGCCGGCACGGCCAGGTGCTCGAGGAAGAAGCCGGCCGCCTCGCCCCTCAGGAGGTAGCGGATGGTGTCGGCGCCGTTGGCTAGAACGGTCGCCTCGACCGAGCGGAAGAGGCGCATCTCCTGGGCCACGGTGAGCGACACCGGCTCCTCGGGCCGGAAGTCGAGAACGGCGACGCTCTGCCGGCCAACGGTTTCGACGAACACGTTGGGTACCGGGACCTCCTCAGGCCAGTAACTCCCGCGGGTCGACTCGCGCAGTGCGGCCAGTATCGCCTCGAGCCTGTCGCCCGGCGCCTCGGGCAGAGCCACGCTCGCGAAGGTGGGGTTCTCAAGGCCCGACTCGTCGTAACGGACCAGTTTGACCTCCTGTGTCTCGAGAACCCGTTCCTCCGGTTGGCTGATCTCGATCTGGGGGAGGGGCGTACCGCCCTCTCTCCCCGAGAGCAGGAAGTAGACGACCGAGACGAGGAGGATGAGCAGCGCGAAGAGGGGCTCGGGTCGCAGCAGTGCCCGCCGTAGCAGGGGACGCGGAAGCCTGAACCTCAGCACCTTCCACCCGACCCTTCGCCCTGGCTCACGACGATCAACGCCCGGCCTCGTCGCTCATAAGCAGGGTCGCAACGGCACCGGCGAGCGTATCAACGAGCTCCTGGCGGCTGGCGTCCTGGCTGGTCAGCTCGGCGGGGAGTTCGATGAGGAGTCCTCTGCCGGCTGCGCCGGCGAGGATGGCCAGCGGGGCCGGCTCGGGCTCCGCAACCAGAAACCCTCCGCTGGCGAAGAGCTCGCCGCGAAGACCCTCGGCGTAACGCCTGCCCACTTCGACGTCGGGCACCAGGTTCAGAAGCAGGCGGCGCCTGAGCTCGTCGGTGCTCCCCTGTAGCTCCTCCTCGGCGTTCTGCCGCACAGCCATGTCGAGACCGGCAGCGCCGTCGGCCTCCTCGAGGTAGTAGAGCGAGATCACCCCATCGGGAGTCGGGTGAACGTGAAGGGAGAGGAAGAGGTCGGCGCCCACCCCGCTGCCCGACCGGCTCGCAAGCGGCAGGTCGTGGTCCTCCCGGCGGGTGAGCTCCACAGCCAATCCGCGCCGGCGCAGTTCCTCTGCCAGTTCACTACTCAGGGCCAGAGTCTGTCCGCTCTCGCTCCCCCTCGCTACCGCCATGCCGCGGTCGTCGCCGCCATGCGCAGCGTTGATCACGACGCGGGGCGGAGGCTCCTGAGCGACCTCCTCCTCCTGGGCCGGGAAGAGGTCCACGACCAGTTGATAACCGCGGCCATCGGGCACGGTGTAGACGCTGTAGTCGACATCCTCCTCGAGAACGACCCGCAACTCGGCATCTCCTCGAGCGTCCAGCACGGTCGCGCGCCTGAAGTAGCGGCCGTCGTCGAGGGCGGTGATCCCGCTGCTCTCGGTTCGGTCGAAACGGAGCTCGAGGGAGCTGACCGGCTCGTTGTAGAAGAGCGCGTAGGGCACGTTGGAGGAGAGCGTGAGAACGATCCTGTCCGAGTCGCCGCGGCGGCGGGCGTCGAGCGACTCGACCCGGCCGCGCGGAAGCACTACCATCACGCTGTCGCTCTCGGGGACGTAGGTGGTGTAGCCCAGCAGGGCGTTCGCTACCGCCGCCACCGGCAGGAAGAGGACGCCGTCGTCGAATACCGCTGCCCGAGCGCGCCGCGGTTCGCCGTTCACCTGCCAGAAGCCGTAGGCGCCCTCCTCCGGTATCTCGGTGAAGGTCGGCAGGAGGACGAGCCGTCCGCCCAGCTCGAGCCCGACCAGCCCCGAACCGTAGTCCACCGTCATGCTTGCCCCCAGCGCCTCGGCGTAGGCGGTGGCCGGAGCGTAGGAGACGCCTTCGACGAGCGAGAGGTTCAGTCCCGGTACTTCGTAACCGTTGACGCTGAGCGACTGGGCCGACGCGACCGCGGCGAGGAGCAGCAGGAGCAGGGGGGCTAGTCGCTTCATCGCTCGGAGAGAGCCCTTTCAATCTGTCGCTTGGCGTCCTTCTCGGCCTGCTGTCGGCGCTTGTCGTGCAGCTTCTTGCCTCGCGCCAGGGCGACCGACACCTTCGCCCAGCCATCCTTGAAGTAGAGCTTGGTGGGCACGAGCGTGAGTCCCTTGCGCTCCAGGGCGCGGGTGATCTCCTCTATCTCGCGACGCTTGAGAAGCAGCTTGCGGCTGCGGACCGGGTCCTCGTTGTTGTAGGAGGCGTCCTTGTACGGCTGGATGTTCATCCCCTCGAGGTAGACTTCGCCGCCTCGAACCCGCGCGTACGCTTCGGCTATCGACCCTCCGCCGTTCCGGAGCGATTTCACCTCCGGACCGGTGAGGGCGATGCCGGCCTCGTACTTCTCGAGCAACTCGTAATCGAAACTCGCGCGGCGGTTCTGAAGCATCAGCCAGAAGTCTACCGCGGTCGAGCGGGGCGTTGGAGATGACATCTTCCATTGCCTCCGCGCGTCGATGAGCCCGCATCGGGCGCCCGTACCCGGTTCCATCGCTTCATGTGCCGCCGGTCACGACCTCGTGACATGTGCAACCTGTCACTAACGGGAGTCAGGTGCGGATCATCACGCTTCACCCACACTTTCCTGGATTTACTCGCCTCGACCCAGGTTGAACACGCGTGGCTCCTCCTGCACCGCTCCATCGGGCCGTGAGAGGAACGTACGGCAGCGGCCCCGTTGCCCTCGTCCCGATAGGATCACTCGAGGAACTCGGACACGTCGCGGGGGTCGACGTCGAGTCGCACCCGGACGCTCGACGAGGATCGCGAGACTCCTTGCAGGAGTTCGCCGAAGCGCTCTTCGCTGCCGCTGCGGAGGTAGATCAGGAACGAATACTGGCCCCGCACCCGGGTCACAGGAGCCGGGACCGGGCCCAGCACCTCCTCCTCGGTTGCCCCGGCGGAGCGGAGGCTGCCGGCCAGCCTCAGAGCCTCCCGCTCGGCAGCCGAGCGATCCCGGGCACTCACTTGCACCTTGGCGAGCTGTCCGAAGGGCGGGTAACTGAAACGCTTCCGCCGCTCCACCAGCCGCTCCAGATAGGCCTCCACCGCCGCTTCGGGCTCCTCGTCCGCGAGCGCATCGAGCGCCTCGTGCTCCGGTTGGAAGGTCTGCACCACCACGAGCGGCCGCCCCTCCGGGGCGAGTTCCGGCAGCTGCAGCAGCAGACGCATGCTCTCCTCCGCCGCCCGGAAGTCACTAAGGCTCAGGTGCGTATCGAAGAGGGTCACTCCGACGAGCGATACGCGTGGCAAGGGTGGGATGCGGAACACCGCCGTGGTGGCCACGAGCACCCCCGGCTCGCCGGCACGCAGTCCGCTGAGGTCATCCTGCCTGTCGCTGTCGAGGCGCAACACGGCCATGCCAGGAAGGAGCCGGGACACTGCTCCAGCCACCCACTCGGTGCCGGCGGCGCGACCCGGGGCCAGCTCGGAACCGCCGCAGTTCGGGCAGTGTGAGGGAACCTCGGCGTGATACCCGCACTGGTGGCATCGCAGCCGGCCGGATGAACGGTGGTAGCGCAACGCCAGATCGCAGTTGGGACACATGAGGGTATGGCCGCAGTCGCTGCAACTCATCGCCGCCGAGAAGCCTCGGCGCGGCGCGAGCAGTACGGCCTGGCGGCCGCGCTCCTGCACCTGGCGCAGAACCAGGGTGAGCTCGCTGCCTACCGGCCAACCGGACGCTCCGTTCAGGTCGCTCACATGCAGTCGTTGCCTGGGCGTGGGCAAGCGTACCCGTGATTCCTCACCATCCTGGGCCCACACCAGCATCTCCGGCGAAGGCAACGCGTCGGTGAGCACCAGTTGAACTTCCCGCCGGGCGGCGAGGCGCCGGGCGGCGTCGGGAATGAACAGGCGGGGACCGGCGGCGAGTTTGTAGGTTCCGCTGCCGGCCTCGATCACCACTATCCTTCCGACTCGCTGTAGTGGCGCCAGGAGCGCAGTGTAGGTGCCCACCAGCACCACCGGCGCGCCAGAAGCGGCCTCTTCCCAGATGCGGTTCCTCTGCTCGTCGCTCGCCTCGCCAGAGAGCTGCAGCACCGGCAGTCGACTCGCGAGCTGCGAGGCCGTGGCCGACAGGAAGGCGCCCTCGGGAGCGAGGACCAGAACGCTATGACCCGCCTCGATGTCGGCGAGGAGCGAGGGCAGAAGCGCCTCCAATCTCTGCCGGCGAACGCCCCCGCTGATGAGCACGACCGGGCATTCGGGAAGAGTGTCCCCGCGCTCCTCGAGCGCAGGCTGGGCGACCGGCGGCGGCGCCAGGGCGACGGGGGGAGCGGGGAGGTCGCGGTACTCGGCATACCCCTTCTTCACCAGCGCCCTCACCGCGCTCACGGGAACCTCGGCGTCGCGCGCGAGGTCGGCCGCGCTCGCGGCGCTCTCCAGGTCGAGGAGCCGCTCCAGGGCCGCGAGCTGGTTGGCTTGGGCTTTGCCGACCAGCCCCTCGTCGGGCTCTCGGGCGGCCACCAGCCGGCTCACGGTGCGCTCCCGTTGCCTGACCCGCTCACGCACCATCCCCTGGCGCCGGTAGAGGTCGAGCTCGGCGGCGTCGAGGATTCCTGCGGCTACCCACTCACCCGTCACCAGCCCCGGGCTCTGGGCCCCTTCGACCGCACTGACCTCGTGCACCAGCTCCTCTCGCAGGCCGAGGGGCAGTAGCGAGGCGAGTACGACGCCTGCCGGCGCGCCGCTCGACCGGGCGAGTTCGAGCAGGAGCCCTGGGGCGGCCTGGGCCACGAACGGTTCCCGGTCGAGCCAGGAGATGATCTCGCGGTAGTCGGTGAGTTGACCCGCCGACAACTCCTCGAGCCCGACCACCAGCCCGATCCTCACCCCGCCCTGCCACGGCGCGGCCACCCTGGCCCCAACGGGTCCAGGCTCCAGGTCGAGCGGCTGGAGGAAACGGAACGGAGGCAACGGCAGCGGGAAGAGGACGTCTACCGCTAGAGGCACGCTCAATACTATCGCCGGCCGCCGGGAGCCCGAGGAGCGTGACGGTAGAATCCGGCATGGACGAATCTTCGGCCTACCGAAGGGCGGGAGTAGACCTGGACGCCGCCTCCGAGAGCCTCTCCGCCATCGAGGAGGCCGTCACGTCGACCTACGACGAGAACGTGATGGCTGGACTGGGTGCATTCGGCGGCCTCTACGCGCTGCGCGATCTGCCGGAGGGGCCCATCCTGGTCGCCTCCACCGACGGAGTCGGCACGAAGACGAAGGTCGCCACCGCTACCGGTCGTCTCGACGGACTGGGTGAGGACCTGGTCAATCACTGCGTCAACGACATCCTCGTGCAGGGCGCCAGGCCGCTCTTCTTCCTCGACTACATTGCCTCCTCTCGCCTAGTGCCGGAACAGGTGGCGGCCGTGGTGGCGAGCGCGGCGCGCGCCTGCAGGGCAGCCGGGGTGCCGCTTCTGGGAGGCGAAACCGCCGAGATGCCGGGCGTCTACGAGGAAGGCGAGCTGGACCTGGTGGGCACGATAGTCGGGCTGGTGGCGAGGGACCGGCTGGTGGATGGCGAGAGCGTCCGCCCCGGCGACGCCATCCTCGCGCTCGCGTCGGACGGCCTCCACACCAACGGCTTCAGCCTGGCGAGGGCGGTTCTCACCGGGAGCTTCGGAGAACGTTTGGGCGACTCCACCGTAGCCGAGATCCTCCTGCGGCCGCACCGTTCCTACCTTGCTGCCGTGACGCCGCTACTCGAGCGGCCAGGGCTGGTGAAGGGCATGGTCCACGTAACCGGGGGCGGACTGCCGGGGAACCTGCCGCGCGTCCTGCCCAGCGGACAGGGCGCCCGGATCGAGACCGGAAGCTGGCCGGTACCGGAGATCTTCGAGTTGATAGCGAGCCGCGGGGAGGTGAGCCAGGCCGAGATGCACCGGGTCTTCAACATGGGCGCCGGCTATCTGCTGATCGTCGATCCTGACGAGGTACCGGCGGCCCGAGAGCTGTGCCCCGAGACCCTCTACCGGATCGGCGAGGTGACCGAAGGCTCGGGCGTCGTGCTGGCGCGCTGAAGCGCCTCCATCACTGCCTGCCGGCCTTCTGCGCGGTCCGGTTCTCGCTCCCCGACCGCGAAGCCGGCGGCGTTTCTGAGCTGTCCTTGCTGTCGAGCGCGGGCAGAGACACGGTGAACACGCTCCCTTCGCCAAGCCGCGACTCGACCTCGACCGTCCCGCCATGCTGGTGGATGATCCACCTGACGATCGCCAGGCCCAGACCGCTGCCGTTGCCTCGCGTCGAGCGCGCGCCATCCACCCGGTAGAAACGGTCGAAGAGGTGAGGCAACGCCTCTTCGGGGATCCCCGGGCCGTTGTCGAGGAACTCCATTCGCACCCTGTCCTTCTCCCGCATCAGCGAGATCGTCACCCGGGTCGCACCGGCGTTGAGCGCGTTCTGGACCAGATTGAGCACCACCTGCTTGAGGCGGGCGGCGTCGCCGTTCACCTGCAGCAGCGGCTGGGGGCTGGTGATGACGATCTCCGCGTTGCCCGCCACCGGAGCGACCTCCATGTGCACCGCCTCGACCACGTCGAGCAGGTTCATCGGCTCACGGTCGATCGAGAAGCCGGCGTCCGCACGGGCCAGTTCGAGCAAGTCGTTGACCAGCTTCGCCATCCGCTCGGCCTCGCGCCTGATCACGGTCAACGAGTCCTTCTGATCCGAGTCCGGGTTCGTTCGCCTGAGCAGGTAGTTGCTGTGACCGACGATCGCCGTAACGGGGGTGCGCAGCTCGTGAGAGGCGTCCGCGGTGAATCGCCGCTGGGTTTCGAACGACTCCTGGAGCCGGTCGAGCATCCTGTTGAGGGTGAGGGCCATCTCACGGATCTCGTCGTTGCTGCGCGGCACCGGCACCCGATGCGAGAGGTCGCGCCCGGTCACGCGGGCCGCCGCGTGGGTAACCCGCTGGAGAGGGGCGAGAACCTGTCGCGACAGCAGCCAGACACCGATGGCGAAGGCGATGAATGCGAGTACGACGGTGATGCCCAGGTCGCTGCTCAGCTTGTTGAGGGTGCTGTTCACCTCGCTGGTGGGAACCCCCACGAGCACAAGGGCGCGGTAACTGCTGTCACGCACTCCCTCGGTAACGGTGAAGATCCTGCCGGTGAGGAGGACGTTCTCGCCGTTCTCCAGGCGGGCCATGGTCGATACCGAGCCGCTCTCGACGAGGGCCTGCAGGTCGGCCTCGGAGAGGTGATCGGTGAGACGCGCATCGAGCGAGAAACGGTGGACCGGGTCCTGTGCGTAGGTGACGCCGTAGCGGATGTCGTTGACGCTGTTCACCGGCTCGTCGGGCGGAGAGACCAGCATCACGTGGTAGTAGATGTCCCCGGGCAGCTTGGCCAGACCCTCGTTGACGTAGCGCTCCCGCTGTATCTCGATCAGCGCCTGCCTGGCCCGCTCCTCGATGGTGGTCTGAAGCGAGCGCTCGGTCAGAGCGTAGACCGACAGCGCCACCGCCGAGAGGATCACGGCGATGAAAGCGCTGAAGAAGAGCGTCAGGCGTAGCCGCAAGGACATCGTCGCCTACTCTTCCCGCAGAACGTAACCGACTCCGCGAACCGTGTGGATCAGCCGCCTCTCCCCTTCACCCTCCAGCTTGCGCCGCAGGTAACCCACGTAGACGTCGACGACGTTGGAGCCGCCCGTGTACTCGGGCCACACCTTCTCCTCTATCTCGAAGCGGTTGAACACCTTGCCGGGGTTACGGGCGAACAACTCGAGGAGTTCGAACTCCTTCGCCGACAGCTCGATACGGCGTCCGTCCCGGAACACCTCGCGGCCGTCGAGGTTCATCACCAGGTCGGCAACCCTCACCTCGCCGGTCACCGCCGGATTGACCCGGCGCAGATGAGCCCTCACCCGCGCGAGCAACTCCTCTATGGAGAACGGCTTGACGAGATAGTCGTCGGCACCCGAGTCGAGCCCGGTCACCTTGTCGTCGACGCTGTCCTTGGCCGTGAGGATGATGATGGGCGTGTTCGAGGTCTTCCTTATCCGGCGGGCCACCTCGAGACCGTCGAGGACGGGCAGCATCAGGTCGAGCACCACCAGGTCCGGATTCAGTTCCCGGAACTTCGAGAGGCCGGTGACGCCGTCGAAGGTGACGACCGTCTCGTAGCTCTCTGCCTGCAGTTCGAGATCGATGAACTTGGCGATCTCTTTCTCGTCCTCGACGATGAGAATCAGTGGTTTGCGCTCCATGGGGCGATTATTGCGGACCGGAAGATGAGAGGTTTGATGAGAGGTAGCTGGCCTTTGACCTCTGTTTCTCAGGAATCGCTCATGGCGCGGTCTTCGCTCCGCCGCCTACCGTCGACCCCTGTCGATGGGAACGGTTGGCTGGATCACGATCTCCTGCTCCAGCACCCGCCGAGCCCAAGCCCTCGCGCCAGGCAGAGAGTGGTCCCGGTAGTTGCCGCATTCGAGCTCGCTGCAACCGGGTATCGCCCCCTCGTGAGCGGCAACCTTGGCCAGCGCTCCCGCGAACGCCCGCCTGGCCTCCTCCTCGCTGGTCTCGCCGAGCACGGTCAGGTAGAAGCCGGTCCGGCACCCCATCGGCGAGGCGTCCACCACCTTCTCGCCCAGTTCCTCCCTGAGGTAGCCCGCGAACAGGTGCTCGATGGTGTGGAGGGCGGCGGTGGGGATCTCCGCCTGGTTGGGTTGGACGAGTCGCAGGTCGAATTTCTCGATCCGGTCACCGCGCGGCCCCTGGTATCGCCCTGCCAGGCGCACGTAGGGCGCGCGTACCCGGGTGTGATCGAGGTCGAACGATTCCGATCGCTTTCCGGGAGCCATGGTCCGAGTATAGCGACGTCCGGCTCCAGCCCCGGTAGCGGCGCCGGCGCGAACTTTCCGACAACGAGTGGCCGCCGCCGCGACCTACACTTCGGGCATGAGAACTGTTCGCGTCCTCTCCCTCCTCGGGCTCCTCATCCTCCTGTCCGCCTGTTCGGTAACGGTCGCTCCCTCCGACTTCGATCTGCACGGCGTCGTCGGCGCCGGCGGCAGCACGATCGTCGACTCTCGACTGGGGCTGCGCGCCTACCCGGGTTCGACCGTCATCGACCAGCGGGAACGAGGGGAGCGCTCCACCACCACATTCGAAACCGGCGCCAATCTGGAAAGCGTGTTCGATCATTTCGACGGTCAACTCGCCAGGCAGGGCTGGCGGCGCAGCGACCTGGAGATGAGGCCGAACCGAGCCGAGGCGCGATACCGGAACGGCGGCGACGAACTCGAACTCGAACTCGTGCGGGAGGGAAACAGCGGCCGTTATCGGCTCAGCATCGAACTGGACGACTAACCGCATCGACGATTCCTGCCGCATGGATGGAAACAGGGGAGCATGCTCAACCGCACGCTCCCCTGTTTCCATCCATGCGGTTCGAAACGCTCCGCAGACCGGCTCGCCTTCCCGGCGGAGGGCGGCGCCGGTTACACTGTCGTCGTCTTGAAATTCTCTATCTGACTGGGGTGTATCCGACTTGCGCGAACGTCTGGCCATATTCATCGACGGCAGCAACCTGTACAACGGCATGCGGGAGAATCTCTCGAACACGAGGGTCAACCTTCCCGAACTGATGAAGCAGCTCCGCAAAGACCGGCCCCTGGTCCGCACCTACTACTACAACGCGCCGCTCACCGACGATTACGACGAGGAGTTACGCGACGGCCAGCACCGGTTCTTCGAGTCGTTGAGGCGGATACCGTACGTGACCGTGCGGCTGGGGAGGCTGCACCGGCGGAACGACGGGTCACTCGTCGAGAAGGGGATCGACGTCGCGATAGCGGTGGAGAGCCTGTCACTGGCATACCAGGATGCCTACGACTGCGCCCTCCTCGTCTCGGGCGACGGCGACTACGTCGAACTCGTCGAAGCCATCAAGCGCACCGGGAAGCACGTCGAATGCGCCATGTTCAAGAACCAGTCGGCGGGCATACTGATGGAGTACGTCGACATCTTCACGCCACTAGACGAACTCGATTGGTCCCGGATAGTGTTCTGAAAACATGGGAAATTCATACGTAAGGGGGCATCCGAAAGGCATAATGTCACCACCTTCTGAGAGAGATGGTTGGAAGAGGTGATTCCGTTGGCCCTGCCCCCAGTTCGCCCCCGTTCCGACGGCGAGCGTCGCTACCCGGTGATCCGAAAGGTCGCTGCACGCGTTCGCAGCCACCCGCGCGTCGGCAGTCCCAGCACCAGCGACTGATCGCCGGTGCTCAACCCCAAGACGCTCTTCTCCATGGGTACCACCCAGGGAGTAACGGCTCGCTTCGGTCTCCTGGCGAGCCTGCAGGAGTTCGCGATCTGGTTGCCCCTGCCGGTCGTGGTGCTCCACATGACCGACCGGGGTCTCGATCTGGCCCTCGTGGGTCTCGCCTTCGGGCTGAGGGCCCTCTTCGTGGTGCTGCTCGAGGTACCGACCGGCGGCCTCGCCGACGCGATCGGCCGGAAGCCTGTCGCGCTCCTGTCGCAGACGTTCACGCTCATCTCGTTCATCGTGCTGCTCTACGCCGGCGGACCGGCCACCGCAGTGCTCTACGCGATCTTCCAGGGTATCGGTGCCGCGCTGCATAGCGGCGCCCTCGACGCCTGGTACGTCGACGCGCTCAAGCGGATCGATCCGGAAGCCCCACTGCAGCGGTACCTGGCGATAATCGACGTCCTGCAGTCGGCCGGGATGCTGGTAGCGGCCGCGCTCGGCGGCTTGCTCCCCTCCCTCGCCAGCGGCTGGGGCCTCCCCTACCCGCTGACCGGCTACGGCGTAGCACTCTTCGCCGGCGTCGTCATGCGGGCGCTCGTCTGGCTACTGACCGCCACATTGGTGACCGAACCGCCGCGGCCGGCCACCGAAGGCGTTGCCGGGCTGCACGCCGTCCCCCAGATCCTTCGCGACGCGGCCCGCTTGTCGCGCGAGATCCCGGTCGTGCGCTACCTGCTCTTCTCGGCGGGAGCTTCGGGAGTCGCCCTGATCGCGCTGGAGACCTTCTGGCAACCGATCGCCGCACTCGAGTTCGGTGGCGTGGCCAGCGAAAGCCAGGTCTTCGGCGGCCTCGGCCTGCTGATGGGCGTCGCCGTCCTGCTCGGCAGCCTGGCGATCCTCCGCTACGGCGAGATCTTCCCCGGCGGCCCGGCCTTCCTGGCAGCCGCTACCCAGGCGGCGAAGGGCGTCTTCATGCTGCTCCTCGCCAGCCAGGCGGGGCCGCTGGGCATCGCAGCCGGGCTCGCCCTCTCCTACTTCGCCCTGTCGGCCAACAACGTGCCACACGAGGCGCTGCTCAACGAAGCCATCCCCTCCGAGAGGCGATCCGTGATGCTGAGCCTCAACTCGTTGTCACTCTTCCTGGGCATCGCAATCGGTTCGACCGTCCTTGGGCTGTTGGCCTCGCAGATGGGAGCCGGCGTCGCCCTGGCCATCGCGGCCATCTTCACGGTGGTGGCTGCTTTCGCCTACGTGTGGATGCACTTCATCTCGGCCGATGCGGCACGCCCGGCGCTGGGCACATCGCTGCTCGAGGGCGCCCCCGTCGAAGGCAGGGACGAGAAGCAGCCGCTGGCGGACACCGGCGACTGAGTAACGGCAGTGGGGCTAGCTGCGTTCCGCCAGGAGCGCCGCCAGCCCCTCCTCGTCGAGGACCTGCACGCCCAGTTCGCGGGCCCGGTCCAGCTTCGAACCGGCATCCTCGCCCGCCACCACGAAATCGGTCTTGGCGCTCACGCTGGAGGTCACCCGGCCCCCCAAGCTCTCCAGTTGACTCTGGACCTCCTTGCGTGGCCTCGAGAGACTGCCGGTGAGCACGAACGTGAGCCCCTCCAGCACCGGTTCTCCCGACCTGTCCGACAGCGGCCGCGGAGCGACGCCGCGCTCGAGCAGACCGTCTATCGCCCTGGCCATGAGCGGCTCGTGGAGAGCCTCGTGGATGGCTTGGGCAGAGAGTTCGCCGATGTCGCGCACGCTCGCCAACTCCTCGGTAGTTGCCGACCTGAATCGTTCGAAACTACCGAAGTGCCGGGCCAGGATCTCGGCCGTCCTCGGGCCCACGTGCGGCAGGCCCAGGGCCGTCAGGAAGCGATCGAGCGGCTTGTGCTTCGACGCCTCGATCTGCGCGACGAGTTTGGTGGCCGACACCTCTCCGAACCCTTCCAGGCCCGCGACCTGTTCGATCGTGACGTCGTAGAGGTCGGGCAACTCCTCGACCAGGCCCGCCTCCACCAGAGCTTCGACGGTCTTCTGCGCCAATCCCTCGATGTCGAGCGCGTTGCGCGAACCGTAGTAGCTGAGCCTCTGGAGGAGTTGCGCCGGGCAGCTCAGGTTGAAGCACTTGAGGTTGGCGCCGTCCTCCACCAGTTTGCTGCCGCATGCCGGGCACTCGTCAGGGAACTCGAAGGGCACCGTCCCGGCGGGCCGCTCGTCGATGAGTACCTTGGTGATCTCGGGGATTATCCCGCCGGACTTGTGGAGGATCACCCGGTCGCCCACGCGCAGGTCCATGTCGCGTATGAAGCCGGGGTTGTGGAGGGTGGCCCGGGAGACGGTCGTACCCTCCAGGAGTCTGGGTTCGAGTTCGGCGACAGGCGTTATCTTGCCGGTCCTCCCGACCTGGACCCCGATCGCGAGCAGCGTCGTGGCCGCTTCCTCGGCCGGGAACTTGTAGGCGATCGCCCAGCGGGGAGCCCGGCTGGTTGCGCCCAGCTCCTCCTGCAGGTCGAGTCGCTCGACCTTGAGGACGACCCCGTCGACCTGGTAGGAGAGCTCCGCTCGCATCTCGCGCCACCGCTCCATGAGCGTCTCGACCGCCTCCGCTCCGACCGCGACCTCGCGCAGCGGATTGGTGCTGAAGCCGTGAGCCTGGAGCCAGTCGAGAACTTCGCTCTGCCGCTCGACCCCCAAGTCGCGCGCGTTTCCCACCCCGTAGCAGTAGATCTGGAGCTTCCTGCTGGCGCTCACCTTGGGGTCTATCTGCCTCAACGTGCCGGATGCCGCGTTGCGCGGGTTCATGAAGAGAGGTTCGCCGTTCTCCTCCCGCTCGGCATTGATGCGGGCGAACTCGAGAACCGACAGGTAGATCTCGCCCCGCACCTCGAGCTGTTCCGGCGCCCCCTCGACCTCAGCCGGTATCCCCTCGATGTGCAGAACGTTGAGGGTGACGTCCTCGCCCTGCCGGCCGTTCCCTCTGGTAGCGGCCCATTCCAGGCGGCCGCTCCGGTAGAAGAGGTTGATCGACAACCCGTCGACCTTCGGCTCGGCCAGCAGTTCGAGATCCTCGTCGCTCGAGAGGGTGCGGCCGGCTCGAGCGAGGAACGATTCGACGTCCTCTACACTGAAGGCATTGTCGAGCGAGAGCATCTGGGTCGGATGGTCGATGGGCCGGAAACTCGCCTGCAAGGGAGCGCCGACGGTGGCCGTAGGTGAATCGGGCGAGGCGAGGTGCGGGTGCAGCTCCTCCAGTCGTTTGAGCTCGGCGAAGAGGGCATCCCATTCGGCGTCGCTGATCGACGGTTGCTGCAGGACGTAGTAGCGGTAGTTGGCATCGCGGAGCCTCGCCCGAAGTTCGTTGACCCGTTCCTGATCGTCGGCCACGCCGGAGTATATCCGGCCCGAAGGCCTTCATCGTCCCTTCAGAACGGGCCTTCGCCGCACCCAGCGGGCATGGTGGGAGCCGGCCCCCGTGATATACTCCGTGCGAAAAAGCTCACTTCATTCCCCTGGAGGCTGCATGAGAAAAGCTCTGCTACTGACCTGTGCCCTGCTGCTTGGAGGCGCTTTCGCCCAGGATTTCGTCTTCGGCCTGGTGTTCGACGCCGGCGGCAAGTTCGACGGCTCGTTCAACGAGGGCACCTGGCGGGGAATGGAACGGGCGATCGATGAACTCGAGCCCGAGTACGAGATCGAGCTCCTCGAGTTCGAAGGCACGCCCGATACCGCCGGCGAGGGCCAGCGCCGCATCGCCAGTCAGGGCGCCGAGCTGATCGTCGCCCCCGGCTTCGCTCAGGCAGATGCGCTCGCCGCGACCGCCCGGGAGTTCCCCGACACCAACTTCGTCCTCATCGACGCCGTCGCCGAGGTAGAGAACGTCCGCAGCGTGCTCTTCAAGGAGCACGAAGGCTCCTACCTGGTCGGCTACATCGCCGGCAAGCTCAGCCAGACCGGCGTCGTAGGCTTCGTCGGCGGCATGGACATCCCCCTCATCCGCGCCTTCGACCTCGGTTACCAGGAAGGCGTAGAGGCGGCCTGCCCCGATTGCGAGGTCATCAGCAACTACGTGGGCACCACGCCCGCGGCCTGGAACGACCCGACCCGCGCCAAGGAGCTGGCGACCAACCAGCATGCCCAGGGCGCCGACATCATCTATCACGCGGCCGGCGGTTCCGGCTTCGGCGTGATCGACTTCGTGAACGAGACGATGTGCTACCGCCCCCGCGGTGAATTGCGCAGCACGCCTCTCGCCGAGCAACTCGCCGACATACCTCGCAGCGAGGAGTACCAGGAGCGTTGCGGGCCCGACAGCCAGCCGCTCTTCTTCATCGGGGTGGACTCCAACCAGAACCCGTTGGGGGACACGGACGACGATCCCGAGACCCTGAATCACGGCCTCACCAGCATGCTCAAGCGGGTCGACATCGCCGCTTACAACGCGGTGATGGACGTGGTGAACGGTGAGTTCACCGGCGGCATACGAAACCTGGGTCTGGCCGAGGAGGGCGTCGGTTACGCTCTCGACGAGTACAACGAGGCGCTCATCCCCGACGCGCTGGTGGAGGAGCTCGAAGGCATCACCCAGCAGATCATCAACGGCGACATAGTCGTGACCGACTACCGCCAGCAGTAACCGTGAACACGCGGTAGGGGCCGGCGGCGTCGAAGGGCGCCGCCGAACCCTTTCCGTTCACTTCCGAGGGCCGAACCTGCCGATCCGACCGGCGGTCTTCGCGCCGAAGAACCTTGGCCCCAGCCGCCCTGGGACGTTCCGCCGGGACAGCGTCGGCCGACCTCGGCGTGCTAGAATCTCCCGTTGCGGTGTGGGCCGTCTGATCGCGGCCGCGGCCTTCGGGAAGCGGTCGAGGAAAGTCCGGGCACCGCAGGGCAGGGTGCCAGCTAACGGCTGGGCGCGTAAGGCGACGGCAAGTGCAACAGAAAGCAGACCGCCTCGGTTCGCCCTGCACGGATTCGGTCTCGCCGATTCCGACGCCAGGGCCGAGGTAAGGGTGAAACGGTGCGGTAAGAGCGCACCAGTGCCGGTGGCAACATCGGCAGCTAGGTAAACCCCACCCGGTGCAAGGTCCGATAGGGAGAAAGAGCCTGCCCGGCTCGCTACGATCTCCGGGTTGACCGCATGAGGCGCGCGGCGACGTGCGTCCCAGATAGATGATCAGACCCCGCAAGGGGACAGAACCCGGCTTACAGGCCCACCTGCGAGAGCGGACGCTTCGGCGTCCGCTCCTTCTTTCGTGGGCGGGCGCCAGCCTAGGACAGCCGCGCCCGCTCGAGTTTGACCGGCCGGAGGCTCGGATCGAAGGGTGCCAGCAGAGGGGCCGGTGGGAGAGAATCCCAGAAATGTGCCAGATCAACCACATGAGTGGGGAAATGTGGGAGATAGTGGTAAAAGTGTGATACACTCCTTTTGACGCCGATCGTCGTGAGCAACAGGCAGAACAGTTCGGACACGGACTCTTCCGGGCTCGCGGACAGGTGGCGAAAGGTGGGAGACCGCAAGCGATGCCGTTCGGTGAGTACCAGTATTCGGTCGACGACAAAGGCAGGGTGATCGTGCCCCCTGCCTTCCGTGAGTTCGTCGAGGACGGGATGGTCATTACCCGCGGCATGGAGGGCTGCCTCTACGTCTTCCCCCTCACCTCCTGGCAACGGATCGAGACCCGCCTCACCGAACTCCCTCTCACCGACCCTGACGCGCGCAACTTCGTGCGCTTCTTCTACTCGGGCGCCTCGAAGGCGAAGACCGACTCGGCCGGCAGGGTCACCCTCCCGGCCACCCTCCGGATGTTCGCTCAGGTCGACGGCAACGTGGTCGTCGCAGGAGCGCCCAACAGGCTGGAGATCTGGAACGAATCGCGCTGGCTCGAGAACCTGACGCAGGTCCAGACGCAGCCTCCGGCGCCGGAACTCCTGAGGGAGTTGGTGGGCTGATGAGCGCCGATCGCAGTACCGCACCACACCAGCCGGTGATGCTCGATCGGATCGTCGAGTACCTCCGCCCGGCCGCGGGGCGTACGCTCGTCGACGCGACCTTCGGGGCCGGTGGCCACAGCCGAGCCCTCCTCGCAGCCGGAGCGGACGTCATCGGCATAGACCAGGACGACGAGGCGCTGGGCCATGCCCGCGCCATCGACAGCGACCGGTTCCGCTTCGTGAAAGGGAACTTCCGGAACCTCCACGAACACCTCGCCTCGCTCGGGGTCGGGGCCGTCCACGGGATCCTCTGCGATCTCGGGGTCTCATCGATGCAGCTCGACCAGGGAGAGCGCGGCTTCGCGTTCCGCCAGGCGGGCCCCCTCGACATGCGGATGGGCTCCCAGCCCGAGAGCGCCGACCAGGTCGTCAACACGTATCCGCAGGAGGAGCTGGCCGCGCTCATCTTCCGTTACGGCGAGGAGCGCCACTCGCGCCGGATCGCCAGGGCGATAGTGGCGGCGCGCGAGGTGCAGCCGATCGAGACCACCGATCGACTGAGTCAGGTGATAGCTTCGGCCTACCCGCCGGGACAACGACGCGAGCACCCGGCCCGCCGCACCTTCCAGGCGCTCCGCATCTTCGTCAACGACGAGCTGGGCGCCCTCTCCGACCTCCTCGAGCAGGCCCCGGGCCTCCTCGTCGAGGGGGGCCGATTGGCGATCCTCTCCTACCACTCGCTCGAAGACCGGCTGGTGAAACACGCGTTCCGCGGCCAGGCCCGGCTCGAGCCACTGACCAGACGGCCACTCGTCGCAAGCGACGACGAGGTGGCGCGCAATCCACGGGCCCGCAGCGCCAAGCTGCGAGTTGCCGAGAAGAAGACGGTGGCAGCATGAGACTCTCCCGGCTCGTTCCCCTCTATCTGATCCTGGTCCTGGCGCTGGCCGCCGTCGGGGGGGTAAACCAGGGCCGCTACAGGTACGAAGCCCAACTGATCGAGCGGAAGAGCGAACTATACGCGCACATCACCGAGCTGCGGGCAGGAGCGGCTCAGGTGCGGGGACCACTGGCGGTGGGGGCCTGGGCGCGGGAGCAGGGCATGGTGCCCAGCCCCGAGATCGAGCTGGTCAGACACGTAGCACCCTATCCGGCGCCGCAGACCACCCCGCTGCCGACCGGCGTGGAAGTGAGGACGGTATGGCGGTGAAAGCGCAGCAGAACGAACTCATTCTCACAAGGCGTCATCTGATGCTGTTCCTCATCGTGATGCCGCTGTTGCTGGCCCTGGCCGGCTTCGCCGTGCAGGGGAGCCAGGTACCCGCCTGGCCCGGCGATCTCGTGGAACCGGAGCCGCGCGGACGCATCCTTGCCTCGGACGGCACCGTACTGGCCGAGGGGCAACCTGAGAACCGGCATTACCCCGAAGGCACCCTGGCGGCCCATCTCGTCGGATTCAGCGGCCGGATCCAACCCGACGGCCGCTACGGCCTCGAAGGGATCGAGTACATCTACGACGAGCTGCTCCAGTCGGGCCGGGACGTCCGGCTCACCATCGACCCGGCGTTGCAGGCGGCTGCTCAGACCGAACTGCGTCGCACCGTCGAGGGGGTCGAGGCGCAGAGCGGCGCGGTGGTCATGCTGGAGGCCAACACCGGACGCATCCTCGCCGCCGCCTCATACCCCACGTACGACCCCAATCGCCAGGAGGAGTACCCGCGCGACGCGCTCATCAACCGTGCTTTCCTCCACCAGTACGAGCCCGGTTCGGTGCTCAAACCGTTCACAGTGGCCGCGCTGATGGAGAGCGGGCGCCTCTCACCGCGCGAGCTGATCCCGGCCGAACCGTGCTTGCGGGTGGGCACCAACACCTTCTGTGACGTGAGCTCGCACGAGGACGAGCTCGCCGTCAGGGATGTCCTTCGCTACTCCAGCAACACCGGCATGATCCACCTCTCGGAACGGTTCACCGCCGAGGAACAGTACGGCTGGCTGCGGCGCTACGGCTTCGGCCAGAAGCCGCCGATCGACGCAGCCTTCGCGCGGAGCGGCCACCTCAACCCCTGGCAGAGCTGGGTCCCGCAGGACAAGGCCTCGGTCACCATCGGCCAGAGCATCTCGGTAACGGCCCTTCAACTCGCCGCGGCCTACAGCATCTTCGCCAACGATGGCCTCTACGTGCCGCCCTACCTCGTCGAGGGTGCGGAGGTACCGGAGCCCCATCACGTCATCTCCCCGGAGGTCGCCTACACCATCCGCTCGATGTTGCGCTACACGGTAGAAGAGAGCGGCATCAGCGCCTCGAAGATCCCGGACGTGACGATGGCCGGCAAGACCGGCACGGCCGACGTCTTCGACAACGAACTGGGGCGCTACGTGGAGGGCGACTACACCCTGTCGTTCGCGGGGATGTTCCCGGCGGAACGCCCGGAAGTGGTGATGGTCGTTTTCGTGAAGAAGCCCAAGACCTACACCAGCAGCACCTACGTGGCGGCACCGCTGTTCCAGGCGATAGGCACGAAGACGGTGGCGCACTGGGGGGTGGCGCCGCAGGCGAGGCCGGTCGCGCAGCAACGCTGAATTTTCGCAAACCTTAGCAATATTCTGAGTAAGATGTGTATGTGGCTCAAGTGCCGCCTGATTGGAGCGCCATGGTCACCTCTCAGCTGATCGCCAGCCTGGCCGGCGTCCCACCTCGTGACGACCTCCCATCTGGGACGGGTGCTGCCTTCCACAGCGGGCGGATCCGGCCGGGGGAGGTCTTCTTCGCGCTGCCGGGGGCCGTCGAGCACGGGATCGTTCATGCCGACGACGCCCTGGACAGAGGCGCGGCGTTCGTGGTCTCCGACGTCCCCCACCCGCGCGCGCTCAGCGTGCCCGATCCGGAAGCGGCCCTCATCGCCCTGGGAAGGCACGCCCGCAAGCAGCTCCAGGGCGCCGTCGTGGCGATCAGCGGGTCGGTCGGCAAGACCTCTACCCGAGCATTCGCTGCTGCCGCGCTCGACGCGATCGCCAGCGAGGGCAACTTCAACACCCCGAGAGCGCTCGCCTGCACGATGGTGCGGGCCTGGCAGACGGATCCGGGCCGCCCTCTGGTACTCGAACTGGGGATCGACCGGAGGGGCGAGATGGACGAGCTCGTCGACCTGGTGAGCCCCACCCACGGCCTGCTCACGGCGATAGCCGAGAGTCACCTGGAGGGCCTGGGCGACCTCGAGGGCGTCGCTCACGAGAAGGCCCGTCTCCTGGAGAGGTCGCCCGAGAGGTTCGCGTCCGAGTCGGCGGCCAGGCTCCTCCCCCGCCCGCTCCCCGGCCTCGTCCGCTACGGCCTCTCGGAAGGCGCCCCCGTCCGAGGCAGGCTCCGAGCCGGCGTTCTCGAGGCTTTCGGAGTGGAGGTAACGCTCCGGTATCCCGGCAATGCGATGGCCAGCAACGCGCTCGGGGCACTCGCCCTGGCTCACCGGCTGGGACTCGACCTCGAAGCAGCGGCTCGCCGCCTGGAGGCAGCGAAACTCGAAGCGGGCAGGCTACAGGTGAAGCGCCTGGGCGAACTGACCATCCTCGACGACACCTATAACTCCAATCCGACTTCGGCCCGCGAGGCGCTCGGGGTACTTTCGGGAATGGACCGGCCCCGCTGCGCGGTGCTGGGAGACATGCTCGAGTTGGGGCCCAGGGCCGAGGAGTTCCACCGGGAACTGGGGGCCGCCACGAGAGGACTGGACCTGGTGGTCGCGATCGGCCCGCTCGCCCGCTGTCTTCGCGACGGCAACCCGAACGTCATCCACCGTGAGAACATCGACGAAGCTCTCCCCCTGCTTACGCGGATTCCCAGACGCGGCACCATCCTCGTGAAGGCCTCTCGCGGCATGCGCCTCGAGCGGGTCGTCGAGCAGCTGATCGCGGGAGTGCCTGCATGACGGTCGCCTCAGCGGCAGCGTTGTCACTGCTCTTCACCGGCATCTACGTCCAGCTCGCCAAACGGTTCGGCTGGGGCAAGTCGGTGCGGCGCGACGGGCCCAGCGGCCACCTCACCAAGGAGGGCACTCCAACTATGGGAGGCCTCGCGTTCCTGCTCGCCGCTGCGCTCATCTCGCTCACCGGCGCGCGCGGCAGCGACTGGGAGGCGCTCTCCTTGCTGGTTCTGGGGAGCGCGACGCTCGGTTTCTGGGACGACGTCTCGGCGCTCGCAAGGAAGCGCCGCCGGGCGCAGGGTGAGGACGCCGCCACCGGCGCCCTGGCCCGTTGGCGGATCATGCTGCAGAGCGCGCTCGCCCTCGGTTTCGCGCTCTACGCGGTGGACAGCGGCCGGACCCTGTTCGGGAGCCCCTGGCTCGACGTGCTCGCCTTCGCTTTCGTAGTGGTCGGCTCGATAAACGCCTTCAACTTCTCCGACGGCCTCGACGGCCTCGCGGCGGGAGTAACGGGCATCATCCTGCTCCTCTTCCTGACCAATCCCCTGGCTCTGGCCCTCCTCGGTGCCCTCCTCGGATTCCTGTGGTACAACGCCAAGCCGGCCCGCGTCTTCATGGGCGGAGTCGGATCGGAAGCGCTGGGTGCAGCCGTCGCCGGACTCGCGATCACCTCCGAGGTGACCTGGTACCTGCCGCTGGTCGCCCTGGTGCCGGTCCTGGAGGTCGTCTCGGTGATAGTCCAGGTCTCCTACTTCCGGCTGACCGGCGGGAAGAGACTGTTGCGCATGAGCCCCCTCCATCACCACTTCGAACTCTCCGGCTGGAGCGAGGTGCAGGTCGTCACCCGTTTCTGGCTGGCGACCGCGGTCTGCGTCGCCCTCGCCTTCTTCCTCCTCGGAGGGTCGGTGTGAGAGTCCTCGTCTACGGACTCGGGCGCAGTGGCCTCGCCGTTGCCCGTCTAGGCCTCAGACAGGGACACGAGATCGTCTTCTTCGACAAGCGCGAGGAGGGGGAGGACATCGGAGCCGCGCTCGCTATGGGCGGCAGGCGACTCGCGGCGGCCGAGGTCGAGGAAGCCAACTCTTTCGACATCTGCATCGCCGCGCCCGGCGTGCCGATCGAGCACCCCCACCTGCGGGCCGTCCGCGACAGGGGGATCGAGACGATCGGCGAGGTCGAATGGGTGCACCGAACCGTTCCAGCTCCGATGATCGGAGTTACCGGTACCGCGGGCAAGGGCACCGTCACCCGCTGGATCGCCGACTCCCTCACCATGGCAGGACGGCGCGCCGTGGCAGGCGGCAACATCGATCCGGCCCTGAGCGAGGTGGCGGAGGCAGGAAGCACTCTCGTCGTCGAGCTCTCCTCCTTCCAGCTCGAACGTTGTCCTACCCTGAGACCGCGAATCGCCGCGGTCCTCAACCTAGGCTCCGACCACCTCGACCGTCACGGCACTGTGGAGCTCTATCACGCGGCCAAGCGCAACCTGCTCAAGAACTTGGGACCGGAGGAGCTCTTCATCTACAACCTGG
The DNA here is from genome assembly GCA_036381595.1 of Trueperaceae bacterium. Classification (NCBI taxonomy): domain Bacteria; kingdom Thermotogati; phylum Deinococcota; class Deinococci; order Trueperales; family Trueperaceae; species Trueperaceae bacterium. The sequence goes on from DASVCN010000013.1 coordinate 29,373, forward strand.
ACGACCCGCTCCTCTCCGGCTGGGCCAAGGAGACGGAAGCCCGGACGGCGGCGTTCTCGCTCGAGGGCAGGGCTCACGCCTGGCTCTCCCGGGACGGCACCCTCCACCTGGGCGACGAGCCGGTCATCTCCCGCGGAGAGCTTAAGGTCACCGGCCAGCATCACATCGCGAACGCCCTGGCGGTAGCACTCGCCTGCCGCGAGGAGGGTCTGTCGCTCGAGGAGATCCGCTCGGGTCTCGCCGAATTCGAAGGATTGCCCGGCCGCTACAGTGACGCCGGCCGGATCGGGACGGTGCGCTTCATAGAGGACTCGATAGCTACCAGATCACTCGCGGTCGAGGCCGCGCTTGCGGCCACGCCGGCCCCTGTCGTGTGGATAGCTGGCGGCCAGAGCAAGGGCGCCGACGTCAGCGAACTCGAGAGCCTCATCCGTGAGAAGGTACGCCTCTTCATCGGCATCGGCGAATCTGGACCGGCACTGCGCGACATGGTGGCGCAGTGGGTACCCACCCACCTCTGCCCCGAACGCGACGGCCAGGCAGCCATTCGTTGCGCCGTCCGCGCCGCCCTGCGGCACCTGAGCGCCCACGCACCGCACGGCGGCACAGTGCTGCTCGCCCCACTGGCAGCATCTTTCGATCAGTTCCGCGACTATCGTGAGAGGGCAGAGGCGTTCCGAGCCGCGATCAAGGCCGAGGAGGTGGCATGGACCCTCTCCTCCTGATCATCCAGCTGTTGTTGGGCGGCCTGGGGATCCTCGGCGTCGCCACCGCCGAGCCGTCGCTGGCTCTCGAGCATGGCCTGCGCTTCCTCGCCACTTTCCTCATCACCGTCGTCATGTCGCGGATAAAGCCGATGACGATCGTTCGCTACAGCCCGCACGCCTACCTGATGGCGTTGGGCCTGCTGGCCCTGGTACTGGTCATCGGCGTCTCGCCGGACGGCAGCGACAGCAAGCGGTGGCTGCTCATCGGCGGCTTCAGCCTTCAACCTTCGGAACTGATGAAGGTCGCCGTCATCGCCTACCTCACCGCCTTCTTCCACAACCACCTCGGGGACTGGCAGATCTGGCGGCCCATGCTCGTGATCGGCATCGCCGCGGGCCTGATCGTGGTGGAGCCGAACGTTTCGACATCGGCCTTCCTCTTCGCCCTGGCGTTCGCCATCATGATCGCCGCCGGGACGTCGCTCGGACGACTGGTCGCGATCTCCACCGCGGCGGCGGTGATCGCCCTCCTGGTGGCCGGCTCCTACCTGAGCCAGTTCGAGTACATAGGCGAAAGGATCGCCGGGTTCCAGGATCTCTGGGGCGACCAGAGCGAGATCTCGAGTACCTCGTACCAGGCCTATCAGGCGCGCCAGACACTGGTCAAGGCGGGCCTCTTCGGCATAGGTCCCGGGCGACCCGACAGGGTGCCGGCCGCCGAGACCGACATGGTCGCGGTTGCGGTCGGGCAGTCGCTCGGCCTGGCCGGGCTGGTCACCGTCATCGCCCTCTACGTCCTCCTGGCCGGCCGCGGCCTCAGGGTCGCCTCCGCTCAGACGGGACCGGGCAGCCTCCTCGCCGCAGGAGCCACGACCTACATCTGCGGCCAGGCGGCCCTCAACCTGCTGGTCGCTTCGGGGCTCTTCCCCGTGACCGGCATCCCCCTGCCATTCATGAGCTACGGCCTCAACAGCCTCGTGAGCGTCGCGATCGCCATGGGCTTCATCCAGGGCGCCTACCGGCACGCTCGCTCGACCGGAGCCCTCACATGAGCCGGCTGCTCCTGTTCGCGACCGGCGGAAGCGGCGGCCACATCTACCCCGCCCTGGCGGTGGCGCGGGCAGCGGCCATGCGCGGTCTGGACGTGCACCTGCTGGGCCAGGCGGGCGGCATGGAGGAGCGCCTGTCGGCTGAGGCGGGACTCCCCTTCACCGGAGTTGCGAGCGGCAAGCTCGATCGCCAGCGGCCCGACCCTCGCGCCCTCCTGCGCTCGATCAGGGGCGTAGCTCAGGCGGTGGCCGCGCTGCGTCGTCTCCAACCCGCGCTGGTGATGGGCTTCGGCGGTTTCGCATCGTTCCCCGGCACCGCTGCGGCGGTTCTGACCGGCACCCGACTGGTGCTCCACGAACAGAACGCCTATCCGGGCCTCGTCACCAGGGTCCTGGCGCCCTTCGCCCATACCGTCGTACTCTCGCAACCGGCGACCGCCAGGCGGGTACGCGCCCGGCGGACGGTACAGCTCCCCTACCCCGTGCGCGAAGAGCGGCTCGAGAGAAGTGAAGCACGCCGCGTCCTGGGCCTGCCTCAGGAAGGTACGCTCACGCTGGTGATGGGTGGATCGCAAGGCTCGGCGGCGCTCAACGCGGGTGTGGTTGCGGCGCTGAAGAAGCTCCGCGATCTGCGGCCGATAGTGCTCCACAGCACCGGGCCCTCCCACCTCGAAGAAGCGAGAACGGCGACCGCCGGAACGGCCAACTACATCCCGAGACCGTACGTGGACGCCAAGCTGGCATGGTCGGCTGCAGACCTGGCCATCACCCGTGCCGGCTTCGGCACCCTCTCGGAGGCCGCCTACTTCGGCGTGCCGCTCGTCATGGTCCCTCTGCCCACAGCGGCAGAGAACCACCAGCTCCACAACGCGCGGGCCTTCGCCGAGCGAGGAGCCGGTGTCGTCCTCGAGCAACACAGGCTGGAGGAACTTCCCGCCGTCTGGCGCGAGATGCTCGCCGAACCGCGCCGCAACGAGGCGGCAGTGGCCGCGGCGAAGCTCTCACCCGCTGGAGCCGCCGCGCGTTTCGCGGAACTGCTCGAAGAAACTTTGGACAGCGCCCCGGCAGGCCGGGGCGGCGATCGGAAGACGACATGAAACCACACCTGCACTTCATGGGCATCGGCGGCGTGAGCATGAGCGGTCTCGCCCGCCACTATCGGGTACGAGGCTTCCGGGTGAGCGGTTGTGACTCGGCCGAGAGCCCCGTCGTGCAGCAGCTGCGCAAAGAGGGCATCGAGGTAGCGCTGGGTCACCACCCCTCCCACCTGGAAGGTGTCGACCTGCTCGTCACCACGATGGCGGTACCGGCCGACAGCGAAGAGTCGTGCGCTGCGCCGGCCGCCGGGGTCGAGACGATCAGGCGCATCGAACTCCTGCGCCGTCTCTTCGCGGATTACCAGTCGATAGGTGTCACCGGCACCCACGGCAAGAGCACCACCACCGGCATGATCGCCCAGCTGTTCATCGAACTGCGGCAGGACCCATCCGTGCAGCTCGGGGCGACCCTGCCGATGCTGGGCGGGAACATGCGAACCGGCCGCGGCCGACATCTGATCGCGGAAGTCGACGAGTCTGACCCGGGTTTCGCTCGCCTCTCCTCCGAGATCGCGGTGCTCATCAACCTGGAGGACGACCACATCGCGGGAGAGCACGACGAGCGCCGGAACTATCACGCCAGCCTCGAGGACCTCGAGGCGGCCGCACGCAGCTTCGCCGTCAACGCCCGCAAGGTGATCGCCTGCGCCGATTGGCCCTCGCTGCGGGAGGTGGTCCGCGACCTGCCAGCGGTGGTCACCTACGGACTCAGCGAAGGAGCCGACTACCGCGTCACCGAGCTCGCGTTGACAGCACTGGGGAGCAGCTTCACCTTGCGCGCCCCGGGCGGTCGCAGCGTGAAGGTGACCCTCACGGTGCCGGGCGTGCACAACGCTCAGAACGCTGCCGCGGCGCTGGCCACGGCCGACGTCGCCGGCCTGCCCCTCGACGATGCGGCTCGTGCCCTCGCCACCTTCGGAGGCGTGGGCCGGCGGTGGCAGCGCTGGGGTGATCCCGAGGGGGCCCTCATCATCGACGACTATGCCCACCACCCCACCGAGGTCGAGGCCACCCTGAAGGCCGCGCGCAATACCGGCAGACGGGTCCGCGCCGTGCTGCAGCCCCACCGCTGGGTCAGGACCGCACGCCACTGGCCGGCACTCGCCGACGCCGCCGCACTCGCCGACGAGGTCATCGTGCTCGACGTGTACGCGGCCGGCGAGACCCGGATCCCGGGCGTTTCGGTAGAACAGATCGTCGAACGGATCGCCGCCAAGGGAAGACCCGCCGCCTATCACGACCAGCAGTCCGCGATCGACTACCTGCGGGGATCCCTTGACCCCGACGACCTGGTCATCACACTGGGTGCGGGAGACGTGTGGAAGGTGGCCGAGTCCCTCTCGCGGCTGAGCGCCCCGGTAGTGGCGCCGGAGATCCGCGAAGTACTGCGCAGTGAGGCAACGAGTGCCGACCGCTGAGCTCCAACGAACTGTCGAACTGAGCCGCCTCACCACCTTGCGAGTGGGCGGACCGGCCGAACTGTGGGAGGTCGAGTCGGAAGCCGATCTGGCCGAGGCGACCAGCCAGCCCTTCCTGGTCATCGGCGCAGGCTCGAACATCCTGGCGAGCGACGCTGGTGTCGACGAGAGGGTCGTGCGCCTCGGCCGGAGCTTCAACACGCTCGCCGAGTTCGATGGCCGTCCCGAGTTGTGGCTGGGCGCCGCCACCCCCCTCCCTGGTCTCGTGCGACGGGCTCAGCAGGCGGGGCTCTCCGGGCTGGAAGGCCTTCTGGGCGTACCCGCGGTGCTCGGCGGGGCGGTGGCCATGAACGCCGGGACCCGTTTCGGCCAGCTGGAGGACAGCCTCGTGGAGGTCGAACTCTTCGTCGGAGGCCAGCTCGAGCGGTTGCCCGCGGCCGCGATCGGCCTCTCCTACCGGCGTTCGAACCTTCCACCCGGCTCGATCGTGACCCGCGTCAGGCTGCGCTTGACCGAGTCGACCCCGCAGAGGGTGCAGTCGTACATGGACCAGGTCGACAGCGCCCGGAAGGGTCAGCCCAAGAAGAAGTCGGCCGGCTGCGCCTTCAAGAACCCGGCAGGAGACAGCGCCGGTCGCATCATCGACGAGGCCGGCCTCAAGGGTCTACGGGTAGGCGACGCGATGGTCTCCTTCGAGCACGGCAATTTCATCGTCAACCTCGGCTCGGCGACGGCTGCCGACGTGCTGGAGCTGATCGAGCAGATACGTGCACGACTGGGGCGCGAACTGGAGCTCGAGTGGAGAGTCTGGGGATTCTGAGTGCGGGGGTTCTGAGTGCGGCCGTTGCTCGTGGTGCTGGCGCTGCTGGCCGTGGCGCTGCTGATAGGCAGTCGTTTCTATCCGACCATCGAGACCGTGGCGGTCAGCGGCAACTCCCACTACGACCGGGAGGAGGTCAGGGAACTCGCCGGCGTCGAGCCGGGGGGAGCCCTCCTGTGGGTCAACCGCTGGAGCCTGGCGGAGCTGGCCAACGACCCATGGATCAGGCGGGCCAGGGTCATCCGGCACTGGCCCGACACGGTCTCGATCAACGTCTGGGAGAGGACGCCGGTCATCACCGACGGAACCTCGAGCTGGGCCGCCGACGGCACCCTGTTGCCCGGGGTGAGCGAGGAAACGAAGGCCGGACTGGTGCGCCTCGAGGGATGGGGCGAACCCCGTCTGGAGGAGGCGTTGAAGCTTCTGGAGCTATTGTCCCAGTTCGGGCCCAGGGTGATAAGCTACTCGCCGGAAGGCTTCGACATCGAGCTGCGCGAGAAGAGCCTATACACGCCTGGAGTGGCCGTGCTCGAGCGTCACTGGGCCGCCTGGACGAATCAGCGAGGGAGCCGCGTGGCGGTCTACCCCTGGGGAGTGAGCGAGAGAGATGACTGACGAACGCATCATCGTCGGCCTCGACATCGGTACAACGAAAATCTGTACCGTCATTGGCGAGATCGCCAGCGATGGCGTGCTTGACGTTATAGGCGAAGGCACCGTCCCCAGCGACGGCTTGCGCAAGGGGGTAGTGGTCAACCTCGAGCGCACCATCGAGGCGGTCCGTCAGTCGATCGCGGCGGCCGAGCGGGTTGCCGGCGTAGAGGTGCAGAGCGCCTGGGCCGGCATCGCCGGAACCCACCTGAAGGCGCAGACCAGTCACGGCATGGCGGCCATCAGGCGGGGCCAGGAGATCAGTCGCTCGGACGTCGAACGCACGATCGAGAACGCTAGGGCCGTACCGCTCGAAGCCAACATGGAGATCATCCACGTCATCCCGCAGGAGTACGTGGTGGACGGCCACGATGGGATCAAGGACCCGGTTGGGATGTCCGGGGTGAGGCTCGAGGTGGACGTGCACATCGTCGCCGGCGCCCAGGGCCCCCTGCAGAACCTCAAGAGGTGCGCGCGAGACGCCGGCGTCGAGGTAGACGGGGTCGTGGTGCAGGCGCTGGCCTCCGGCTTGGCGGTACTCAACGAGAGCGAACGCGAGCTCACGACGCTGCTCATCGATGTCGGTGGCGGCACGACCGACATAGGCGTGTTCCGCCGCGGCACGCTCACCCACTCCGCCGTCATCCCTCTCGGTGGCGACCACATCACCCAGGACATAAGCCAGCTGCTGCGCATCCCTCCCGATGAGGCCGAGAGGGTGAAGAAACGTTACGGGGTGGCGATGCCCGACCTCGCCGATCGGGAGGTCGTGCTCGAGGTGGCCAACCCGAACTACACCGCCTCCCTCTCCACCTTCGAGCTGGCGCAGGTGATAAAGCCGAGGGTCGTGGAGATCCTCGACCTCGTCAAGCAGAACATCGAGCAGCGCATGGGCGCCCTCGAACTGCTGGCCGGCAACGTCGTCATCACCGGCGGCGCCTCGCTCATGCCCGGTTTCGACCAGGTCGCCACCGAGCGCTTCCGGCTGCCGGTGCGGATCGGCAAACCGCACGGCGTCTCGGGCCTCGTGGACGTGGTCGCCAGCCCGGCGCACGCGACCGCCGTGGGCCTGGTGCGTTACGGGATGCGCTTCGGCCAACCTGAACGGGTGGCGGTCGCGCGTGGCGAACGCAATGGCGGGATCCTGACAAGCCTCCGCAATATCCTCCGAGAATTCTTTTGAACCGTAGATATCTGACCACCAGAGGAGCTCCCGAATGAACAACGACAACGCAGTCATTCGCGTCATCGGCTTGGGCGGCGGCGGGAACAATGCCGTAAACCGCATGATCGAGACCGGCCTCATGGGGGTCGAGTTCGTCGCCGCCAACACCGACGCCCAGGTCCTCGCCACCTCCCTGGCCGACACCCGCATACAGATGGGCGACCACCTGACCAAAGGGTTGGGCGCCGGAGCGAACCCCGAGATCGGGGAGAAGGCGGCGGTCGAGGATCGAGATCGGATCGCCGAGGTACTGCGCGGCTCCGATCTGGTCTTCATCACCGCCGGCATGGGCGGCGGCACCGGCACCGGTTCGGCCCCGGTGGTCGCCGAGGTCGCCCGTGAACTGGGCGCCCTCACGGTCGCCGTGGTGACCACACCCTTCCAGTTCGAAGGGCCCAAGCGCACCCGCCAGGCCGAGGAGGGCCTGCGCCGCCTCGAGGACAAGGTCGACGCGCTCATCGTCGTCGAGAACCAGCGCCTCCTCTCCTCTCTCGATCGCAAGGTCAAGCTGTCGGACGCCTTCCGGGTGGCCGACCGTGTGCTCTACCATGGGGTTCGCGGGATCAGCGACGTCATCAACATGCCCGGCCTCATCAACGTCGACTTCGCCGACGTCAAGGCGCTCCTCTCCGGCGCGGGCACCGTGCTGATGGGCATAGGCGCCGGCCGGGGCGAGAACCTCGCCGAGCAGGCCGCCGAGAGCGCTACCCACTCTCCCCTGCTCTCCCGTGGGGTCGAGGGCGCGCACCACCTGCTCATCAACGTCACCGGCTCGGAGGAGCTCACCCTTTTCGACGCCAACGAGATCGTCGAGAAGATCAGCGAGGCGACCGAGGTCGAGGACGTCAACGTGCTCTTCGGCGTCACCTACGACGAGGCCGCTGCCGACGAGGTGCGCGTGACCGTCATCGCAGCCGGTTTCGAGCACGAACCGCGGATGAAGGTGCTGCGCCCTACCCAGATGCGGCAGAACGCCACCGCTCGCGGCTACGACCCGTCCAACTACGACATCCCGGCGTTCTTGCGCTACAACCCCGACAGCGCAGAGAACTGAGGTCAGCGCCGTCGGATGGTGGGCGAGTAGATGAGCGGGAGGCCCAAGGGTAGCCCGAAAGCCAGCCGAGAGGTCATCTACGAGGGGGCGATACTCGACCTGGTTCGCCTCGACGGCAAGTGGGACGTGGTGGAGCACCTTCCCGCTGTGGCCATCCTCGTGCTCGAGGGCCGCCAGGTCCTGGGAGTACGGCAGACCAGGCACCCGCTGGCAGAGCGGACCTGGGAGATCCCGGCGGGACTGATCGACGAGGGCGAGTCACCCGAAGAAACGGCCCGCCGTGAGCTGGCCGAAGAGGTAGGCCTGGGCGGCCGGCTCGAACTGGTCACGCGGATCTACACCTCCCCCGGATTCACCGACGAGCTCATCTACCTCTTCGAAGCCAGCGACCTGGAGCCGGCGCACGCCGAAGGCGACGAGGACGAGGAGCTGGAGCTGGCCTGGATGGATGTCAAGGAGGCGTGGAACGCCATCAGCGAGGGCAGGATCGCGAGCAGCGCCCCGACCCTGGTGGCGCTTTCGTACGCCATGGCTCAGCTCGGGATCAGATGCAGGTAGTCAACGACCCGGACCTGCTCGACCTGGACGGCGCGGTCCTCTCGATCGGCAACTTCGACGGGGTGCACTGGGGTCACCGCCAACTCCTCGGCCGCATGAACGAACTCGCCCGCCCCGCGGGTACGCCCACGATAATCCTCACCTTCTTCCCGCCCTCCAAGGTGGTGTTCGGCGACCAGCCGTTCCTCTGCAGCGAGGCCGAGAAGCTCGAGCTGCTCGCCGCCTTCGAGCCCGACGCCGCAGTGGTCGTCCCCTTCAGCCTCGAGTACTCGCGCACCGACAAGCAGGTCTTCCTCGACCAGATTTCACGGTTGAAACCGCAGGCGATCATCGTTGGTGAGGACTTCCGCTTCGGCCACAAGCGCCAGGGCACCCTCAACGACCTGAGTCGCGTCACGGGCAAGCTCGAAGTGTTCGGCCTGGTAGAGCGAGCCGGGGAGGTCGTCAAGAGCTCGGCGATCCGCGAGTACCTTGCGCAGGGGCAGGTAGCCCACGCCGCCCTGCTGCTGGGCGAGCCGTACCTGGTGATCGGGCGGGTAGTGGAAGGCGATCGCCGCGGCCGGCAGATCGGCTACCCGACAGCCAACCTGGGAGTGCCGGAGCGCAAGGCGATGCCGAAGGGCGTCTTCTCCGTCCTCGTCGACACCGGCGAGGGGATCTTCGCGGGCATGGCCAACAGCGGCCCTCGTCCCTCGTTCCCAGACGCCGCACCGGCCTGCGAGGCGCACCTCTTCGACTTCGACGGCGACCTCTACGGACGCGAACTGAGGGTCCGGTTCATCGAACGGATCCGCGGGCAGCTCGAGTTCGGTTCGCTCGACGAGCTACGCGCCCGCCTCGACGAGGACGCCAGGGTGGCGAAGGAGCAGCTGGCGCGTCTCTAGGAGCGCCGTCCCAGCCGAGAACGACCCGGCGCTATACTCGCTCCATGCTCATCTACGGGAAGAACGCCGTCAGCGAGGCGCTGGAGCAGGGGCAGGCCCAGCGCGTGATGGTGGCGCTTGGGGTCCGCGAGTCGACGGTCCGCGACATCGAGAAGTTGGCGCGGCGCGCCCAGGTGCCGGTCGACAGAGTGCCCCGCATAGACCTCGATCAGGCCCTAAAGACCACCTCGCATCAGGGGGTGGTCGCCGAACTACCCGATCTCGACTACAGCGCCGAGGAGGCGCCGTTCGAACTCGCCGCCAGCCGCGGCGAGAAGCTCCTGCTGGTCCTCCTCGACCAGGTCCAGGACCCCCGCAACTACGGGGCCATCATCCGCAGCTCGGAGGTACTCGGCGCTCACGGGGTGGTCACCGAGGAGCGTCGCAGCGCGCCTCTGTCGGCGGTGGTGGCCAAGACCGCCGCGGGGGCGACCGCGCATCTCCCGCTCGTTCAGGTGAAGAACCTGGCCCGCTTCATCGACGACCTCAAGAGCCGGAACGTGTGGATCTACGGCGCCGACGCCGGTTCCCGAACTACCCCGGAGATGATCGATTGGGACCGCGACGCTGCCCTTGTCATGGGGTCCGAGGGGACGGGGCTGAGGAGGCTCGTGCGCGAGAAGTGCGATGAGATAGTGGGCATCCCGACGAGCGGCCGTGTCTCCTCGCTCAACGCCTCGGTCGCCGCCGGCATCATGCTCTACGCCGTGCAGGCGGGGCGCTCGAAGGGGGACCGCTAGGTGGCCCGGCTTGAGAGCGGCGACCTGCTGCGGCTCGAGTTCGTGTCCGATCCGCGAGTGGCGCCCGATGGACGGACGGTCGCCGCCGTCATCACCGACATCATCAGTTCCGAAGACGCCCCTCCTCGTTACCGCTCCCGCGTCGAACTGTTCGAGGTCGGCGGCGGCTCCCGGTCTCTCGCCCAGCCCCCCTTCAGTGACACCTCCCCGCGCTTCTCCTCCGACGGTCGCTCCCTCGCCTTCCTCAGGAAAACGGAAAAGGAGGAAACCGCTCAGCTCTGGCTGGCGAACCTGGACGACGGAGACCTACGGCAGCTGACCGAGGAACCGGGTGGCGTCGAAGGGTTCGACTGGCACCCCGCCTCGAACCGCATCGCCTACCTCGCCGGGGGCCAGGAGAAACCGAAAGAACCGCCCATCGCGAGAGAGATAGAGCGCCTCCGCTACCGCTTCGACGGCAAGGGGTACCTCGCGCAGGTTCCTCGGCGCCTCAGGTTGGTGGAGTCCGACGGCACCGTCGGCGAACTGGACACGGTGGGCCTCGACGTCGAGGAGCTGGTTTGGAGCCACGATGGAAGCTACCTCGTGCTCGTAGCCGCCCGCGATCAGGTCGAGTCGGACGAGGAGAAGCGGCGCCTCTGGCGTCTCGACCCGGCCGGCGGTTCGCCGCGGCCGTTGACCGAGGCGATGCGCCTCTGGGCCCCCAGCCCGGGTCCCCGCGGCGAGATCGCCTTCCTCGCACCCGCCGACCCACAGCAGACCGCCGGACCCGGCGCGGTCTGGCTCGTTTCCGAGGCGGGCGACGACCTTCGGCCGCTCACCGGCTTGGGTCACGACCTCTCCCCCTCCCCCGGAGGCGACTGCCGCTACGGCGCCCATCCCAACCGCCCACTCTGGCTCTCTGCGGACGAACTACTGGTCAACCTCAACAGCAACGGCTGGAGCAGCTTGACTTGCCTCTCGAGAGAAGGGGAGCTGGCCGATACCGCCGGCACCGGGGCGGTCGTGACGGCCTTCCATGCCGCCGGAGGGACGGTCGCTTACATCGAGGAGAGCTCGGCCCGTACCGGTCAGCTCTACGTCCGGCCGGCCGAGAGGGGGGCGCGGAGGCTCACCGACCTGAACAGCGATCTGTCGGAACGTGCCGGCTTCGTGGAGGCGAAGGGGCCGTTCACTCCGGAGGCGGCAGGCGGCGCCCAGTACTGGCGGTTGGATCCCCAGGAGCCTCGGGACGACCTGGCCATCGTGGTCCAGGTTCACGGGGGACCGCACACGAACGTGGGCCACGGCTTCTACTTCGAATACCAGTTGCTCGCCGCCAACGGGTACACGGTGATCTACGGCAACCCGCGAGGCTCCTCCAGCTACGGCCAGGAGTTCGCCACCGCCATCCTGGGCGGCTACGGCACGATAGACGCCGACGATGTCCTCGCCTTCGTCGACGACGCCCTCGCCTCGCACCCCGACCCAGGAGCTCCCGTCCACCTGACGGGCGGCTCCTACGGCGGCTTCATGACGAACTGGCTGGTTGCCCACACCGAGCGGTTCCGCTCGGCGGTCACGCAACGAAGCATCTGCAACTTCGTCTCCTTCTACGGCACCTCCGACATCGGCTGGTGGTTCACAGAGCGGGAGCTGAAGGGCGATCCGTGGGAGGGGTTCGAGCGACTCTGGCAGCAGAGCCCACTGCGCCTGGCGCGCCGGGTGGCTACTCCTCTGCTGATCATCCATTCCGAGAGCGACCTGCGCTGCCCGCTGGAACAGGCACAGCAACTCTTCGTCGCCCTCAAGCGAAGCGGCAAGGCTCATACCAAGCTCGTCATCTTCCCCGAGGAGAACCACGAGCTCTCCCGCTCGGGCAGGCCGGACCGCAGGGTGAGGAGGCTGGACACCATCGTCGGGTGGTTCGAGGCCAACGCCTGAAGCGACCGTCGCCCGATTTGGAGCGGCGCGACGCGCTGTGCTAGACTTTCACGTTGGTCGACTAGGTCGGTACCAATCTATCCGGTCCGACTCGGTCGCACCCCGCGGGCACACGCCCGGGAAGGATATCTATGCCACTGACCAAGGAACGCAAGCAGGAGATCGTCGAGAAGTACGGCAACGGCAACCCGAACAACACCGGTTCCACCGAGGTTCAGGTCGCCCTGCTCACGGCGAGGATCGAAGAGCTGAGCGAGCACCTGCAGCGCAACACCAAGGATCACCACAGCCGCCGCGGGCTGCTCACCATGGTAGGCAAGCGCAAGCGGCTCCTCGCCTACCTCGAGCGCGAAGACTACGAAGGCTACAAGAGCCTCATCCAGAGCCTCGGACTCCGTCGCTAGGACGTGAGCTGTCCGGGCTCCACAGCAAAGTGACGCTCCCGGCGCCTATGGGGTCTATCCGGCCCCGTTGGCGCCGGGTTCTACTTTCGACCGAACTATTTTTCGCCGGCGGCGGAATATGCCGTCAAGGATCCGCAAGCGCCTTCGAGCGCGACACACGAGGAACGACTAAGGAGAGAGAGTGAACGTACCGGAAGGCAAACGCTACACTTTGACGCTGGGCGGCCGCGAGCTGGTCCTGGAGACGGGCAAGTACGCCAAACAGGTCTCCGGGAGCGTGCTGGCGCGCTACGGCGACACGGTGGTGCTGGTTACCGCCCAGATGTCGGATGACGCCAGCCCCATGAGCTTCCTGCCGTTAACCGTCGAGTACGAGGAGCGTCACTACGCGATCGGCAAGATCCCGGGCTCCTTCATGCGCCGCGAGGGCCGGCCGGGCACCCAGGCGACGCTGAACGCCCGCATCGTCGACCGGCAGATCCGCCCGCTCTTCCCCAAAGGGCTGCGCAACGAGATCCAGGTGATCATCACCGTGCTAGCCGCCGACCGCAAGAACGATCCGGCTCACGTGGCTGCGATCGCCGCTTCCGCGGCCCTCTCCCTCTCGGACATCCCCTGGGACGGTCCCACCGCCTGCGCCAAGGTCGGCTACATCGACGGCCAGTACGTGCTCAACCCGACCCTCGACCAGGTCGACGACGGCACCTCGCAGCTGGAGCTGACGGTCGCAACGACCAGTGACGCTGTCCTGATGGTGGAGGCCGCCGCCGACGAGCTATCGGAGGACGTCATGGTGGGCGCCATCGAGTTCGCCCAGCGGGAGCTTGCGAGCGTCACCGATCTCATCTCGAGGATGCGCGAGGACCTGGGCCAGCCCAAGCGGAGCTTCACCCCGGCGACCGACCTCTCGGAGCAGACGGTCGAGGAGATGAGCCGACGGGCGCGCGAAGCGGGCCTGCGTGACGCGCTCCTCACGAAGGGCAAGCACGAGCGCGCGGAGGCGATCAAGGCACTCCGCAACGAGATCATCGAGCAGATCGTTCCCGATCCGGAAGCCGAGGGCGCCAAGGAGCGCATCCAGGAGCTCAAGGCGGCTTTCTCGAAAGCGGAGCAGGCAGAGCTGCGCAAGCTGGTCATCGAGGAGGACCTGCGCACGGATGGTCGCTCCCCCGCTGACATAAGGCCTATCTGGATCGAAGTCGGCGTCCTGCCGACCGCTCACGGCTCGGCCGTCTTCACCCGCGGCGAGACCCAAGTGCTTTCTGTCGCCACCCTGGGTACGGGGCGCGACAACAGACTCGTGGACGATCTGGGCCTCGACGACACCGAAGAGTTCATGCTCCACTACAACTTCCCGCCCTACTCGACAGGTGAAGTCAAGCGGTTGCGTGGGGTCTCCCGGCGCGAGTTGGGCCACGGCAACCTGGCGCGGCGCTCGCTCGAGCGGATGATCCCCAGCCAGGAGGAGTTCCCCTACGTCATCCGGGTGGTCGGAGAGGTGCTCGAGTCGAACGGTTCGAGCTCGATGGCGACCGTCTGCGCCTCTTCGCTGGCGCTCATGGACGCCGGCGTTCCCATAGAGAAACCGGTCGCGGGCATCGCGATGGGTCTGGTGAAGGAGGGGGAGCGCTACAAGATCCTCTCGGACATCCTCGGCTCCGAAGACGCGCTCGGTGACATGGATTTCAAGGTCACCGGCAGCCGCGACGGCGTAACCGCCCTGCAGATGGACATCAAGATCACCGGCATCACCGCGGAGATCATGCGGGAGGCGCTCCGCCAGGCCCGCGAGGGCCGGCTCCATATCCTCGGCCTCATGGGCGACGTCCTCCCCTCCTCGAGGCCCGAGATCTCCCAGCGCGCTCCCCGTATCGTCACCGTGAAGATCCCGGTCGACAAGATCGGCACGGTCATCGGACCGGGCGGCAAGCAGATCCGCGAACTCGAGGCCCTGGGCGTGAGCGTCGAGGTTGGCGAGGACGGCAACATAAAGCTGTACAGCGAGGACGCCGCCGCGGCCGAAGAGGTGAAGCGGCGCATCGAGGCGATGACCGCGACCGCAGAGGTCGGCAAGGTGTACCAGGGAACGGTGGCCAAGGTGGTCGACTTCGGCGCCTTCGTCAACCTCTTCCCCGGTACCGATGGACTGCTTCACATCTCGCAGATCGCCGAGGGCAGGGTCGAGAACGTCTCCGAACACCTCAAAGAGGGCGACAAGATCGAGGTCAAGGTCAACAGCATCGACGATCGCGGCAAGATCGACCTGGTGCGTCCCGAACTCGAGGGCAAGATAGCGCCTCGCCGCGGAGGCGGCGGTGGTGGAAGATCCGACAGGAGCGGCGGACGCAATGGCCCGCGGGGCGGCCGCGGTCCGCGCAGCGGAGGGGACCGTGGGGAACGCGGGGGCCGGGACAGAAGCTGACCGGAGACGTCGTCGACGGCCGCTGGAACGGCGGCCGCTGACAGGATGGCGGACCGCACCGGCCAGTGGGCTCGGGTGAGCCCGCTGTGCCGCTCCGGCCCTGAAGGCGCGCGCTGGGCGCTTGGCCCCGTGCCGAGAGAACTGAAACCTGAACGGAGATGACCATCCGCTGCCCAGGCAGGAACCGGGAGTTGCCGCGCGATAGCCGCGTCCACCCCGGGGTCTGGCGCAAAAGCGGTGGATAATCCGGAGGAGAAGAAGAGGAACATATGGCAAGACAGGACGAACGGAGCCTCCGCATCATCCCCCTCGGCGGGATGGGCGAGATAGGCAAGAACATGTTCGCGTTCGAGTACGAGGACGAGATCCTCCTCATCGACGGTGGGCTCGCCTTCCCCGATGCAGACATGCTGGGCGTGGACATCCTCGTGCCCAAGATCGACTGGGTCATCGAGAACGCCGGCAAGATCAAGGGCTGGGTACTCACTCACGGTCACGAAGACCACATCGGCGGTCTCCCCTACATGCTCAAGCTGCTGCCCAAGGTGCCCATGTACGGCGCCAAGCTCACGCTGGGTCTGCTGCGCGGCAAGTTCGAGGAGTTCAAGCTGAGCGAGAACGACGTCGACCTGCGCGAGGTCTCCACCGACGCGCGGGTGAAGATCAGCAAGAACTTCACGGTCGACTACTTCCGGATGACCCACTCGATCCCCGACAACAGCGGACTGGTCATCCACACACCGATCGGGCGCATCGTGCACTCGGGCGACTTCAAGCTCGACTACAACCCGGCCGACGGCAAGACCAGCCACCTGCACAAGCTCGCACAGGCTGGCGAGGATGGCGTGCTGCTCCTCATCTCCGACTCGACGAACGCCGAGAGGCCGGGCTACACCCCGTCCGAGAGGGACGTCAAGAACGCGGTCGAGGACATCGTGGCCAGGGCGAAGGGCAGGGTCATCGTCACGACCTTCTCGTCGCACGTCCACCGGCTCCAGAACTTCATAAGGGTGGCCGAGGCGCACGACCGCCGGGTGGTCATGGAGGGCCGCTCGATGGTCAAGAACGTCTCCATCGCTCAGGAACTCGGCTACCTCGAACTCAAGAACCCGCTCGTCTCGACAGACGATATCGGCGACCTGCAGGACGACAAGCTCCTCTTCCTCTGCACCGGCTCCCAGGGCCAGCCTATGGCCGCGCTTTCACGCCTGGCCTCAGGCACGCACCGGAAGATCCAGCTGACCGCCGGCGACACGGTCATCATGTCGTCCAACCCCATCCCGGGGAACGAGGAAGCGGTGGGACGCGTCATCAATCAGCTATACGAGCGAGGGGTCAACGTCTTCTACCCGCCCACCTACCGGGTACACGCGTCGGGGCACGGCAGCCAGGAGGAGCTCAAGCTGATCCTCGATCTGACCCGGCCCAAGTTCTTCCTGCCCTGGCACGGTGAGGTGCGCCACCAGGTCAATCACCAGCGACTGGCGGCCGGCATGTCGAGCGCGCCCAAGAAGAGCCTCGTGGTGCAGAACGGCGACGTCATCGAACTCACCAAGAACGACATCCAGGTCGTGAGCCAGATCGAGTCCGGAGTCGTCTTCATCGACAGCGTTGGCAAGAGCACTGACCAGATCACCGAGCCGATAATCCGCGACCGGCAAATGCTCTCGAACGAGGGTGTGGTCGTGGTCATGGCGCTAGCCGGCAAGCAGCCGAGCGTGGAGGTCATCACCCGCGGCGTCGCCCAGCAGAACGGTGAGCTGAGTCAGGAGATCCAGCGCATCGCCCTGGAGAACCTCAAGCGCGGCATCCGCGAGAAGCGCAGGCTCAACGACATCAGGGACGACATCTTCTACCCGGTGAGGCGTTACCTCAGGAAGGCGACCGGCAGGAATCCGCTGATCGTGCCTACCGTGATCGAGGGCTGAGTCCGGCGCCCTTCCGTCGCGTCGAACCGCCGATCGAGCGCTACGGAGCCGTCACCCCGGCCAGCCAGTGAGACAGCGCTAACAGCTGCTCGGTGACCGTACCGCGCGCCTGTTCGATCAGGTCGCTCGTCACTAGGAGCGCATCGTTCTTGCGCAGCTGACAGTCGAAACCGGCTACCGGCACCGGGGTGCCGTCCCGGTAGAGTTCTATCGCACGACTTAGCGGCAGTTCGTAGAGCAGGTATACCTCCGCGCAGCTGAGGCTGTACTGCTCCAGTGGCCAGTCGTTGACGAGTGCGAACACCTCCTGGAACTCTCGGTCGACCGCGTGCTCGTAGCTGCGCTGGCTGCGCCAGGTCCCCAGGAACGCCAGCCGTTCCGGCGTCACTTCGAGCCCCAGCTCCTCTTCCGCTTCTCTCGTAGCGTCGAAGGCGCTCTCCCCCGCCGCCAGGTGGCCACCCACGGTGACGTCCACCTTGTTCGGCTCCAGGTCCTTTTGACCCGAGCGACGCTGAAGGACGAGGTAGCCGTCCTCCCGGACGATCCAGAGGTGGAACACGCGGTGCCAGTCGCCGTCGCTGTGCACCTCGCTCCTCGGCTTGGTGACGCCCGTCTTCTCACCCGACTCGTCCAGCACGTCGAGCAGCTCATCTCGAGGGCTCATCGCTGCATTCTATCCGCGGGTCCGGCGACGCCCTTCATCGCGATGTCGACGATGTTGCCTGGCGCGAAGAGACTCCTCAATGCTTGGAGAGCGCTCGCTCGTGAGGCCGCGACGTTCGCTGACAGCGCCTCCTCGGCGTAAGCCGCGATGTCCTGCACGGCCCAAGCGCAACGGTAGTAACTGAGCAACTCCTCGTCGACCAACGGGTCCCCGTAGCCGGCCAGGAACGCCTCCGTCTCCTTCGGCTTCACCAGCCCGCGCCCGATCCCCTTCATCACGAACATCAGATCGCGCTCTTTTGGCGCCAGCACCACCTCATCCCAGTCGATGATCCACCACTTGCCCTTGCCGTCGACAAGCAGGTTCCAGCCGTGCAGGTCGGCGTGGCAGAGTACGTGCGGCGCTCTCCGCTCACGCAACTCCTCACCCACGGCGTCGACGTAGTCGAGCAACGCTCTTATGACATCGCGCTTCGCGACGAAGAGCTCTTCGAGTTCGACCGGCTTCTGACCGTTCGCGAGGAGCAATGGTTGCTCGCCTGAGTCGCCGAGAAACTCGCGGCGTGACGGCACGAACGACTCGGTTCCAAGGCTCTCGCGAACCTCACTCGCCAGCGTCGCCTCGTGGATCGACCGCACGGTCCGTCCCAGTTCGTTCCAGCTCTGGAGGTCGAGGCCCGCCTCGGCAACGGTCCGGGCGTCGAGCCACGGGTAGAGGACCAGCACGGAACCCGGTAGGTCGACGAAGAGCTCTCCACCTGCAGTCCTGACCGGTCCCAACGCCTCTTCGATCCCCAGTTCACGCAAGTACGCTGGTACCAGGAGGCTGGCGGTCCGGAAACTACGCTTCGTCCGCAGTTTCAGAACGTGAGCACGGCGATCCGCCGTATCGACCCGGTAGACGAGTGAGTCAGCGTCCGCGCCTCCGGCAAGCCCCGTTACAGATTTCGCCTCGAGCTCGTACCTCTCGATCAGTATCCTCTCGATTTCGACAGGCGAATCCACTGAAATGAGAGTAACCTCCCATCCGGTGACTCTGAGGCGGGTCTAACCTGCGGCATGAAACGTACGACAGCTGTAGCGATAATCGTCTTGATTCTCGGCTCGCTGGCGCCAGTCACGGCGCAAACTCCATTCCCCGACATCGCCCCGTGCCACTGGGCAGCCGACGCCGTCAACGAGATCGCCGGTATGCCCGAGGTGGAGATCGAGCGCGCCAGAACCAGCGTCTACCTTGCTCAGAACGCCGTACAGCAGGTTTTCGAGGGGCTTCGCTGCGGAACGCCTGAATGGAGCCAGGCCTTCCTCACTGGAGAGCCGGCGACGTGGCCAGAAGAGCTTGGGACGGTCGACTTCTCGCTGCAAGTGAGCAACGTTCAGCTCGCCCAGGACACCGGCACTGCTCAAGTGAACCTCTCGCTGATATCCGATGGCCAGAGCGTGGACCGTTCCGGCCAGGTAGACCTAGTGTTCGACGAGGGGCTTTGGCGAGTCGCCTACGGCAGCCTAGCCCAGCTCGACCTGCCGATTTTCCCCTGACCACCGGGTGTCGCTCCGCAGGCAGAAAGTCAACTCCGTGGCGCTCGAACGGCATCGCTCTGCGTTGACGCCCCCTCGCCCAGCCGGTATCATCCTCTTTGCGGTCGACACCGTAGTTCGTCGATCGGCTTCGGCCGATAGCCGTATTCGGGACCGCCCGACGGGGTGTAGCGCAGCCTGGTAGCGCACTTGACTGGGGGTCAAGTGGTCGTCGGTTCAAATCCGGCCACCCCGACCAATGCCGTCCTAGACGGG